>NYYF01000071.1 GCA_002686675.1 Fidelibacterota bacterium | reverse complement strand
TCCTGAGAACTATATTTTTATCAATAAAAAATGTATCCTGCATATCCCTGGCAGGATGGTGTTTCGGTATATTTAAAGCCTGAAAATTATGAAAATCATCATCAATCTCAGGGCCGTATGCGATGGAAAAACCAATAGAGGTAAATATATCTTTAATCTCATCAAGGATTTGCTGGAGCGGATGAATAGAACCAACCGGGAAGTGTATTCCAGGTAACGTATAGTCCATTCCAGAACTCGAAGAATAGCCTCCTGGTTTTTCAAAGCCTCTTACTTTTTTATCAAAGGATTTTAAACAATCATTTTTTAATTGATTAAGGGCTTTTCCTAATAGTGGTTTTTCTTCCGGATCTGCGGTGACCAATTGGGAAAATAAACTGGCTATTTCGCCTTTCCTGCCAAGATATTTACTACGTAATTGTTCTATAGTGTTTTTATCGGAAGTCAAAGAATCAAGGGCAGTCCGGAATGAAATCCGGACTGCCTTGATCTTCTTCTGAAGGCTCATGTTATTTCTGGATTGTACTTACTAATTCACCAAAGGTCTCAGGGTTATTCACAGCCAGGTCAGCAAGCGCCTTTCTGTTTAATTCGATTCCCTTTGATTTCAATCCTGCTATAAAAACAGAATAGGACATACCATGGAGTCGTGCCGCAGCATTAATCCGCAATATCCATAAACGTCGGAATTGACGCTTCCTTTGTCGACGGTCACGATAGGCATATAATCCAGCCTTTGTGACTGCGTCTTTTGCGGCTTTATAAGTGCGGCTCCGGGCACCATAGTAGCCCTTGGCCTGCTTTACGATCTTTCTATGTCGTCTGTGCCTTGGAACAGAACTATTTGCTCTGGGCATTATTTTCTCCTTTAAACACCAAGCATCCGGCGGACTTTCTGACTGTCTGATCCGTCAACAATGGCAGCATTCCGCATCTTACGCTTAACGCCTTTCGAACGCCGGATTAGCATGTGTCTATGGTTTGCTTTATTTCGTTTTAGTTTACCGCTACCTGTCAATCTAAATCGTTTAGCGGCACCTCTTCTTGTTTTTTGTTTCGGCATCTGGTTCTCCTATATTGCGGCGAAGATGAGAGACATCCTTCTCCCTTCCATGGGATTCTGCTTTTCTATCACTGCTATATCTTTCAGCATTTCAACAACTTTCTCCATAACAATATCACCTAAATCCAAGCGGGACATCTCTCTTCCACGAAACATCAAAGTTACTTTTAATTTACATCCATCTGTTAAAAATTTTCTTCCCATGTTCATTTTTGTCTCCAGATCATGGATATCAATTCGAGGACGAAGTCGAATCTCTTTCAATTTTACCACATGCTGTTTCTTTTTACTTAAATGTGCTTTTTTCTTCTTTTCATATTTTAATTTTCCATAATCCACTAATTTACATACCGGCGGTTCTGCATCTCGAGATATTTCAATAAGATCTAACCCGGCGTCCTGAGCATTTTCTAATGCTTCTTCCAACGGAAGAATTCCTAACTGTTTTCCCTTCTCAGATATCAAACGTACCTGGTCTGCAGTGATATCTTCGTTTACGCGTGCTTTAGCCTTCTTTGCGATATGTATTCCTCCTTTGATTAATTTCCTCGACTAATTTAGAAGAAAAGCTATCTAAATTCATAGATCCAATATCTCCCTCAAATCTACGACGGACGGAAACAGTGTTCTCCTTTGCTTCCTTTTCTCCAATGATTAGCATTACATTTATCTTAGATAATTCTGCCAGACGTATCTTTGCTCCAATTTTGTCAGGACGATCATCCAATTCAACCCTGATATCAACATTCTTCAGATTAGATTGTACAGATTTAGCATAATTTTCCACCTTCTCAGAAACAGTTAAAATAGCCACTTGTATCGGAGCTAACCAAAGAGGAAAATCAGCACTATAATGTTCAATTAAAAACCCGACAAATCTTTCATGGGTCCCAAGAGGTGCCCGGTGAATACACAACGGTGTTGCTTCTTCTCCTCTTTCATTCGTGTAATTTAAGCCAAATAAAGATGGAATGGCAAAATCTACCTGATTTGTTGCCAGAGTAAATTTCCGACCGATAGTACTCCAAACCTGGACGTCAATCTTCGGCCCGTAAAAAGCAGCATCGCCTGATTTTTCTATATAATTGATACCACCCTCATCCAGGGCTTTCCGTACATCCTGTTCCGTTTGAATCCATAACTCTGGCTCATTCACATATTTCTTACCTAAACCCTCAGAAGAATGAAGACATAATTCCATTTCATACTTATCAATTCCAAAAATTTTGAAATACATTAAATACATCTGACAAACTGATAAAAATTCTTCTTTAAATTGTTCTTTGGTGCAGTAAATATGAGCATCATTCATCTGCATGCTCCTAACCCTCATAAGACCGAAAAGTTCGCCTGATTTTTCATATCGGTAACAGGTACCATATTCTGCTAATCGCAATGGAAGATCCCGGTAACTCCGTGGTACAGATGCATAAATCTTATGATGATGCGGGCAGTTCATCGGTTTTACATAATAATCGATCCCATCAACATCCATGGCAGGATACATACTTTCTTTATAATGCTTTAAATGTCCGGATTTTTTATAAAGACTTCCTTTTGTTAAATGGGGCGTGCGAACCCTTTGGTATCCTGCTTTTCCTTCGGTCACTTTCGCTAACTTTTCAAGTTCTTCAATAATGATGGTCCCTTTGGGGAGCCAAAGAGGAAGTCCTGGTCCTATCTCATCATCAAATGCAAATAACTCCAGCTCTTTCCCTAATTTTCGATGATCCCGTTTTTTTGCTTCTTCAAGCATGTGAAGATAATCTTTCAATTCTTTTTTTGTATTAAAAACTGTTCCGTAAATCCGCTGCAGCATTTTATTGTTTTCATCTCCACGCCAGTATGCACCAGAAGAATTGAGAATTTTGAAATATTTAATCCTTCCTGTTGCTGGAACATGGGGTCCCCTGCACAAATCAATAAAATTATCTTGCTGATAGGCAGACAGTGTTTCTTCCGGAGAAATTTCCTGAATAATTTCAACTTTATAGTTTTCATCCATTGATTTAAAAAGGTCAATAGCCTCATCTTTGGAGAAAACCTTTCGTTTCACCGGATAATTATTTCGAGCCAGTTCTCTCATCTTTTCTTCGATACTAGCAAGGTCTTCATCAGTAAAGGGATTTTCAACATCAAAATCATAGTAAAAACGGTTTTCAATCGCTGGACCGATAGTTACTCTGGCATTGGGAAATAATTCTTTTACAGCCTGAGCCATAAGATGTGCTGTGCTGTGCAATAATACTTCATGTCCATCGGCACTATCCCCTGTGATAATATTAATATCTGCATCAATATCAATAGCTTCCGTTAAATCTGTCAGTTTCCCATTTATTTGTGCTGCAACGGCATCCTTAGCTAAACGCGTTCCGATACTTTCTGCAACTTCAAGCAGGGTAGTCCCTGTCGGATACATACGGGTACTATTATCAGGAAATGTAAGGGTAATTTTGTTCTTCACTTAATAGGATAAAATACAAATAAAAAAATAAAAGGTACCTGTATGCGCTGAAAATATTGGAAAATCTTACAGGAAAAATTTAGATACCAATTAATATTTTTGTTCATTACTGATAATTGAAATTAATTATTGTGGGCGATACAGGATTTGAACCAGTGACCTCCTGCATGTCAAGCAGGCACTCTAACCAACTGAGCTAATCGCCCGTAGTCATTGAAAAGAAATATTCCTAAGATTTCAAACATTATCATAGACTCGACTGACAAAAGCAAATAAATTTACTGAAAAACATATATTTCCTTGGAAGAATATTTCCAACGATTTTATTCATTTTCCAATTTAAGTACGTTCCTATAGGCCACCTGATCATCTAAAATAGAGATTGCTTTTTCCACATGTTCATCACTTTGTAAAGTGAATTGAATCCTACCTTCCTTTCCATTGTAATGATTGGCAAATTCAGCAAGAAGCCACTTTCGAATATCCTCAGACTCTTTATCAAATAAGGAGGCTTCTTTCTCGACAAAAAATCCATCTATTATTTCAAAAGCGCCGTTTAACTCTGTGTTCGTACTGTCAATTGAAGATAATTTAGCCTTGAAATCATTGTAATGGGACTCACCATCAATACTAATATCTAAATCCTGTTCTTTCAAATACACATAAAAATCTTCTAGAAGACCATCAGTTGCTAGTACTTCATCAAATGATGAATAGTTTTGTTTTCTTTTTTGAACGTAAGTAAAAAAGATGCCTTGTCTCCAACATACCTGTGTTAATGGACCATACTTGTGAACCTCCACTTCATAATCGGGCATGATTCCTCCGCCTCCTTTAACCTTTCGTCCCTTAACCGTAGCAAATAGTGTATCTTGTTCTGATACATCAATGATAATGTCTTCATCTATATATCCCGGATTCTGGATAAGCCTGCCACTTGGAATGTAATATTTTGCTGTCGTCATTTTTAATCTGCGTTTCTCATCAAGCTGATATACAGACTGCACAAGCCCTTTGCCAAATGAGCGGCGTCCTATGATAACTCCTCGATCTAAATCCTGGATAGCACCCGAGACAATTTCACTTGCAGATGCACTACCTTCATTAATTAATATTGCTACTTTTATATCGGAAGGTATCACTGGATCTTTTTTAGCGAAAAATGTTCTATTTGAACCTTTAGTCCTTCCTTTGGTTGAAAGAAGTTTCTCACCTTTCGGTAAAAACATGTCTAAAATATCTATTGAAGACTGCAGCAATCCTCCAGGATTATTTCTGAGATCCAGGATAATCGCTTCTGCTTTTTGTTCCTTTAGCTGATCTATAGCTTTTTTCATACCCGGAGCAGCATTTTTTGAAAACCGGGTCAAAAGGATATACCCGATCCGATCATTCAACATACCGGAATAAGCTACATCCTTCACTTTAATCTCTTCCCTGATCATCGTAAACTTTATTACATTATCCACACCTGCTCTTTGGATAGAGAGAGTGACCTCGGTTCCTTTCTCTCCTCTTATGAGCTTTGCCACATCGTTCAAATTCATATCCTTTGCTACAACAGTGTCAATCTTTACAATTATATCACCGCTAATGATTCCAGCCCTCATTGTCGGAGAATCAGCCATTGGTGCAACCACTGTTATTTTCCCGTCCCGTTTGCCAATCTCCATCCCAACTCCTCCATATTTCCCTTTGGTCAAGAGATCAATCCCTTCTCCTTCTTCCGGTTCCATAAAGACTGTAAATGGATCCAAATCATTCAAAATATTCCGTATGCTTTTCCTAGTAAATTTTTCTACATCAATTTCATCGGCATAATTGGTTAAAATATATTTGTATACATCATTTATCAATTTTTGAGATACGGCAACTTGTTTAAAAATATCAGCTTTTGAAACAGCAAATAAAGCAGTTCCGCAAAGAATGATAATTCCAACCACTAACAAATATTTTCTTTGAATGTTATTTACTTTCATTGTGTTAAAAAATACCTCCTATTTATTTCATCCCATATATTATCCTGGATTATTTCTCTATCCATATGACCATCAATGACAATAATTCTGTCAGAATATTGCTGTGCTAATTCCAAATATGTTCGCCGAACCTGTTTTTGAAAAACTATTCCTTCTTCTTCAATCCGATCCTCGGTTTGTCCTCTTCTCCGAAGAGCTTCTTTTGGAAGAATATCTATGACAAAAGTAACATTCGGTTCCAAATCATAGGTTGCAAATTTGTTAAGATCTTCAAGCCAATCAAGGTTTAATTCTCTCCCCCCGCCTTGATATGCCAGGGTGGAATCTGCATATCGGTCTGCTATAACCCATCGATTCTGTTCCAGATTAGGTAGAATTACCTCTTTTGTCAATTGGGAACGACTGGCCGTCATCAGCAAGGCTTCGGTTCTTGCCACCATTTGTCGATTTCCTTTCGTCAGCAAAACGTGTCGAATCGCCTCAGAAATTGGGGTCCCTCCCGGCTCACGAACTAAAATTCCTTGCTTACCCTTTTGAATTAATTTATCTAAGAACAACGTGGCTTGAGTGGATTTACCGCTGCCGTCAATCCCTTCAAATGAAATAAAACGAGCTTTATCCGAAGTAGACATTTGGGTCATCTTTTCCGATCATTATTACACATTCTCCCCTAGGAGATTCCTGTGAAAAATACAACAATAATTCCGAAATAGTTCCACGGATTATTTCTTCATGAACCTTCGTCAATTCTCGACATACTACCGCTGGACGATCTCCAAGAAAAGTGGCTATATCTGACAGAGTTTTTACTACTCTTTTTGGATTTTCATACAATATCAGTGTTGCTTCATGAGAGGCTAAATCACTCAACTTTTTTCTTCTTCCTTTCTTGGGAGGGAGAAACCCTACAAAAAGAAAACGATCCGTTGGAAGACCGGAAGCAACCAGGGCGGTTAAAAAAGCGGAAGGCCCCGGAATAGGCTCCACTTTCACATCAACCTGGATGACAGATCGAATCAATTTGTAGGCAGGATCTGACACGCCAGGAGTCCCTGCATCGGTTACAACCGCTACATCTTTTCCAGATTCCAGGTGTTGCAGTATCTGAGGGATCCGAGCAAAACGATTATGTTCATAATAACTGATCAATTTTGTTTTTATTTCAAAGTGATTCAAAAGTTTACGTGTACGCCGTGTGTCTTCTGCTGCAATGAACGACACGGTCTTGAGCGTTTCCACTGCCCTGAACGTAATATCCGCCAAATTTCCTATTGGTGTTGAAACAATAAAAAGAGTTCCTTTTTTAACGGGCATAAATTAATTGGATTCGGGATAAGGGTAAGGATAAAGAAAATGTAGCAAAACTATTCTATTTCCTGATTAAAATATCGTTCCGGTTGTTAGGTAATATACAACTCAAGAAAGATTAAATTTAATTCCCTGAGCCAAAGGAAGTTCCTTGCTCCAGTTTATTGTATTTGTCTGGCGTCGCATGTATTGTTTCCATGAATCGGAACCGGATTCACGCCCGCCACCAGTTTCTTTTTCACCCCCAAAAGCACCGCCAATCTCTGCTCCGGATGTACCAATGTTGATGTTAGCGATTCCACAGTCACTTCCTCTGGAGGATAAAAACAATTCTGCATGTTCAACACTAGTGGTAAACAGTGACGATGACAAGCCCTGAGGAACCTGATTGTGCAATGCAATTGCTTCTTCTATTGAATCAAAGGGAATTAAGTAGAGAATTGGTGCAAATGTTTCATCCTGTACAATATCCCAGTGATTTTCTGCTTTGACCAGAGTTGGCTCCACAAAATATCCTTGTCCTTCCTTTTTCTTCCCGCCATAGAGTACTGTTCCTCCACTTTTCTCAATTTCTTTCATCGCATTCATGAAGAGGGAAACAGCTGACTTGTTTACCAGGGGTCCCAATAATGTATCAGAATCCAAAGGATCACCGGAATGTACCTGTCCATAGGCATGAACCAATTTCGAAACGAGCTCATCGTTACGTTTCTGATGAACCAGTACCCTGCGGGTGGATGTGCACCGTTGACCTGCCGTTCCCACCGCTCCAAAAACAACTGCAGGAATAACCAAATCCATATTAGCAGTTTCATCAACAATAAGAGCATTGTTTCCACCTAACTCTAAAATTGTTTTGCCAAATCGACCAGCAACGGTTTTGCTCACATGTCTCCCCATTTTACATGAACCTGTAAAAGAAACCAGAGGAATCTGACGATCATTTATTAATTTTTCTCCAATTGTTGATCCCTTTCCAATAAC
>NYYF01000070.1 GCA_002686675.1 Fidelibacterota bacterium | reverse complement strand
GTGATTGGGTTGAAGGGATTGGGATAATTCTGATGCAGTGTATAGGTAATTGGAATAATTGCTTTTCTTTCTAAAGTAAATGCATTTTTGGTTGGTACTGTTATTTCACCAGAGCCTTCAAGAGTGTATTCACTTCCACTTTCTGATGTCAGTACCCAGTTCATATACTCTCCAGCATCTAATATCACATCATAGCTGATAGTAATGGTTTCATAAGGGCTCATTACCTCTATTTCGCTGTTTTCCCCTCCAACCTTGGTATTACCCTTAAATCGTACATCAAAGGCTCCTGAGGGCGGTTTTGGCGGGAGGCTGTAGCTTAATTTCATGTTTACCGGAATGTCAACCCCGAAAAAAAGTGAAATACCATTGACCGTTAACGAATTACAAGTACCGGAAATATCATAATCAAAGCTTGATTCACGATAAGCTAATCCCGAATTATCTATAATAATTGTCCCATCCTGGTAAGCACGAATCCAATAACCATTTCCAGGATTAAAAACGTCAGTATTAATGTAGCCGTTCTCAAAAGTATAGGCTGTATTTGGAATTATAATTTCCTCCGGATCAATGAAATTTGCAATGGAAGTTACCTCTGAAATTCCTGAGATTAAGTTCCATCCTTCATTTAATTCTATCTCAATTTCTGATATTACATAGCCTTCCAGTTGGGTTGCTCCTGAATTATAAAGCCGCATCCAGTAACCAATGCCAGCTTCCAAATCTTCAGCCAGGTTATAGCCCATATTAAAATTGTATAAAGTATTTTCAACTGCTTCAGGAAACAGAATTTGATAATTGGAATTTTCAACTTCTAAAGGTAGACCAACCATATTCCAACCTTCATTGAAAGAAATATCAACCTGGCTAAATTGACCCACAGTAATATAGGCTTCCCTAGTGATAGTTAATTCTTCATTTTGATAATTCACTGTTAAAGATACGTTATAAGTCCCGCTTAATTCATATAGCCATTCCGGATCCTGTTCCTCACTATCAGTAATTTGGTCGCCATCTAAATCCCAGGACCACAAAACAGGATCCCCGGTGGAAAAATCTGTAAACCGGACCAGTAGAGGAATATCTCCTTCAGTTATATCGGCACTAAAATCAACTGTGTTTCCCGTTTCCATAGCAGTAAACGTTACAGGAGCCGACCAATCTGACCATAAAAGATTTTGATCTCTATACCTGATACGCCATTCATAAAGCTGTGAAGATTGCAAAGCTCCTTCAGTAATCTGGCATCGTTGTAAATCAATGCCTGCATTCAGATCAATAGGTACATAGTTCGGAGGTCCCGTATCATAATAAACATTTTCCCAGTCACGCTTTGAATCAATTATGAGCTGAGACCAGGCATCTCCTGCCTCTTTCAATTGAAACTGAGAACTCATAATATCAATTTCTCCGGTATATGGAGATGCCACAAGCCGTCCGTCAATATCTCCATTCCCGGCATTAGGATATAATCCTGAGGGTGTTTCAGGTGGTGATGCGTTGCGGTCACGAAACCATGAATCAAATTCTTCATTATCCATCTGAACATCCGAATTTCCAAGGCTGTATGCTGTCGCAGTATAGCTGTCATTCTCGCAATCCACATCAATCACGGTATAACCGTGATAATCATGGGACCTGTGGATCTCAGGATAATCCACCTGATTTGAGTACATTCTCCAGCGGTCCAGGTAGCCTCCGCCCCCGCCAAAACACATGATGCGCAGGTTCCCTTCCATAGTGGCTCCCCGTTCATATGCATGGGTATGACCGTAAGAAAGCTGTTCCACTTTCTCATGTGAAGCTAAGAGAGGAATGACCTGATTTTGAACCCACCAGGTATTTCCATCAGGCCATGTTTCACTATGGCCAGGATGGTGTAAAGAAGCAAAAATAAATTTTACAGCATCATCATTCTGGGCAGTTTCAAGAAGATCTGCTAGCCAATTTAACTGAGTATCTCCCTGAACATTACTATTCAAACCAATGAATAAAACCGGACCAATAAAAAATGAAAAATACTTTTCTCCTTCAGTACCACCAAAATCTTCATACTTCAAATAATGGTAGAATTCCGGTGCTTCCATTTCATGATTTCCAGCTACTGTCATATACGGAAGGTGATCACTCACCTGGGCAATGGGATTAAAAAACATGTTTGTATATTGACCTACACTGTAACCATTATCAACAATATCACCGGAAAGCATGGCTAAATGGACCTCCTGGTAATAATCTGTTCCATAGCGTTCTTCAAATGTCTCCTTCATTGCTCCCACTACGGAGCTATGAACAGAAGGATAAGATTGAGAATCACTGTAAATAGCAAACCTCACATGACTTAATGTATCCGAATAAGGATGGTGGGTCTGAAATAATCTTATTGAGGATTCGGAAGAATCAGAAATCACCTTATAATAATAATCTGTATCCGGTAACAGGTTTTCCATTTTTACCCAATGCCAAATTAATGATTCGCTAAATGTATGATAACTTCCAGTAGAAATTTGTCCCAGTTCTTCAGTGAGCCCGTATTCAACCTTTGATTCGGTAGAACCATCGCTGTGCCAACAAATATAAATTGAATTTGGCGTTGGTGTTTGTAGGAACGGAGTCATATATGTTGACGGAGGACTTTCAAATTCATGCCCGTACCCTCCCATAGATTCAATCTCTTCGGCAGATAAATCCCGATCAAATAATCCCAGCATCGCTACATCTATAGGATTGTCATCACCATCATTATCAGCAAAAAAGAGTACCTGGTTCGCATCATTTGCCGGGTAAAGTGAAAACCTTCCATCAAATCCCTGCGGTCCTCCATTGTGCAGCAATTGTCCATCCAAATAATAATCATAATGAACCCCAAGGTTGACAGAAATTATCAGACGGTACCACTCTCCCGGGATCAGCGAATAAAGGGAATATCCAGTATCACTAACTCCAACTTGCCCTTCAGGATTCACAAAAGCATCACCATCATTGTTGTTAGGCCAATTGGTCTGATATATTGTGTACCATGGACCTGCTAGTGGAATTTTTATATCCATAACAATGGTAAAAATATTCACCCAGTCAGGATTACTGTAATAGCCATTGGCTTCAATATCGTGATAACAACGATAAAAACTTCCCACACCGATATTAACGGCGCCATCTCCTTCTTCAGGGCCCTCTGCTGGAGCATGAGTCCCAACCAGGCTAAGGTCATTTCCCACAGATGCACCAACTAAATTATTAGGATTATCAAATGTCCAGTACCCCACCAATCCGCTGGGAAACCCGGAATATACCAATTCAGCATTCAGAACATTTTCACCCTCTATAATTTCAATTTCTTCTTGGTAATAATCCAGGTAGCCGTCTTTAGAAATGGTTACATCATAAGTGCCAGACCATATTTCAGACTGTTCATAAAACCCATTAGAATCAGTCGTAGTTGAAATTGCACCAAAAACCACTTCAGCATCGGAAATAGGTTCTTGGGTTTCCTGGTCAATAACTACCCCGGAAACAGAAGCATCAGGCTCTATCTGGTAAAACCGAATAGCTAAACTCTCTTGGGGATAGGATCCCGGATTATTATCAAAAGATGGCATGAGCCCCGCAATACCATTACTGTTTTCAATCCCGATTGTTTCACCACCAATATGAATCCCATTATTCAATTCAAGATATTGCAGAATAATCTCATTATCATCAGTGAGAATAACCTCAGCAGAAATAGTTCCGTTTCCACCGTATTCGCGAACATCAACAAAGGAACACACCCAGGAAGAGCCTACAGTGCCATATTCGATAGTCCCACCGGATGAAGGATCAAGGTCATCCCAAAATAAAGCGATAATGTTGTTTGGAGATCCCTGGTCAGGGATTACGGTATTATTATAAACGATACTGCCATTCCCAAATGAAATTGAGCCGTTGGAATTGATATATACCTGAGAGTAAGTCTCACCATAAAATGTAAATTCGAAAGGGAGTTGAACGGGACCGCTATAAGCATCATCACCCATATCGGTAATTGTTTCGCCATCAGGAAAAAGATAAAAAAACTCCGGACCATCAGGTTCCTCGCTATCCAGAAATACATAACCAAAAGAATCCGGTCCACCTGAATGGCGCATCTCCCGGGGCACCCACCCGGGATGAGGATTGTGTTCACCTTTCACAGGATGATCAAGATGCTTTTCATGTTCTGGACCTAGATAATTATGCGCTGATAAGCCGGTAAATCCGATAAAGATTACAATCCAAAATAATTTATTAGATAATTTCACATAAGAATATATAGATATTTACTTCAACAGCACCATCTTCTTGGTCTGTACAAACTCACCAGCACGGATCTGGTAGAGATATACACCTGCACTTACAGGTTTGTGTTGCCACATGTAACAAAACCGATCTAAAAAAGCCCTCTTTGTTGACTAATTTCATTCAAGGGGGGCTTTTATTTTAATTCACACCACATAGGGCGTATGGGGATTTATATTGGATGGTGTTTCACCTCTTCGCACCAGAACTCCATATCAATGTTGAATGGGTAAAACAAAAAAAACCCACTACTCATTACTTACCGGTACGCTGGGCAGACCGATGGTCGGACCTTTATTATCAATAATCTTCTATCCCAATCCGTTAGGCTGTAAAAATATCTGAGGTTGGTATTTCTGGATCAAGTAAGTCCAATATCAAAATAGAATTCGGGTTGGCGGTCTTGAAATTTATCATTATACCGATTCAACTGCTTGTTTTGAGTTAATGAAAGATTTATTTCAGCAGCATAGATCCCTTCCTGCTTCTGGGGAGCTTCAGTCAGTAAGTTTCCATCAGGAGAATAGATAATGGAACGTCCAATATATTCGAACAATTGGCCACCCCGATCCTCTCTGCCGGTCCGATTAGCGGTTGCAGTATACACTCCATTCCACAAGGCATGGTAGCGCATTGCATCGGGGCACCAGGAAAGGACTAGGTTGGATGGATGAAGTATCAATTCAGTTCCCAGGAGAGCCAGGGTCCTGGCGGATTCTGGGAAGAACCAGTCGAAACAGATCATTAGCCCCAGTTTTCCCACAGGAGTCTCGTAAACCTTAAAGGGACGCTTTCCAGGGAGAAAAAATAGAGTCTCACGGTTAAATAGGTGGATCTTACGATAGGTGCCCACAAGTCCATCAGGCCCAATAAGATTTGCGGAATTGTAGAATCCTTCAGAAGCCTTTTCGGCAAATCCATAGGCCACAAAGCAATTCCTGGAACGGGAAAAGTCAGTGAATCGATGGGCGTAAGTTCCATGAGCTTCTTCCGACAATTCCTTTACTTCATTTCTATCCTTAAAATTATACCCTGAGAGACATAGTTCAGGCAGGACATATACATCTGCAGGTTCACGGTCCATGAGTTCTATTGCACGGTTGAAATTGAACTCAAGATCACCAAAACGACAGTCCCATTGCACTACGGTGGTTTTCATACAATTCTCCGGTCTAGTTATTTAATAAAATACTTATTGTGTAACCCCCCCGCAAACAAAAAACCCCACAGCATGGTTATGTGTTGGCGTGTTGCCCCTCTATTTGGAGAAATACTCTAAATAGAAGGTGTTTATTAACTAATGAATAAGCGAATACAATGAACTACTTTCTACAAATAATGTTAAGCTTTCTATAATTTTTTTGATAAACATCATTATTTGTTTTTTTTCTCATCAAGTTTATTGATGGCACGCCCCCAATGCTTTATTAATTCCGGCAAGGTTTTTAAGATATGCATTATAGAAAAAAGAATAATGCCATGATGGACACCCAATTTGAATTCTTTACGTTCTTTCACCTCAGACAAAGTTTCAGAAATTCCTGAATATAATAAAATTCCTACTACAGCCAAATCCAAGTAAGGGTGTTGGACAATACTCTTCAATATTTTTTTCGATCTATTAATCATTGCGCTATTTCTATTCAAATTAAGTGTACTTTTTCACCTCAGACATTGTGTAAATCTACCAATCATCCCACAAGCAAAAAACTCTTCAATTTACCCAGAGGAATCAATTTGGAGGGTATTCCCACTTTTTTACAAAGATGTATGCATTGACGAATTTCAAGGTAAAGGGAGTTGTAGGAGAAAAAATATATTTTATGTGAGATGCTTCATAATAAAAAACTAAGAATATATGTTAGTCTTTTTTTGCCCAAATATCAAGTATCCATAATAAATTTTCCAGAAACATCATTATACCCAATATCATTACCCCATGGTGGATTTTAAGACCTTCAAAACCTTCTCTAAATTCTAAATATATCCCCTCGACACTTGATATAATTATAGCAAGTGAAAATATAATTTTTGTCATGGGATGAGATACTATCTTACCCAATACTTTTCTCATTCTTCCCTCCTTTTTTTAGATGCATAACAAATTTGTGATGTTATCTATCCTCATACCCAAATACAACCAACAATGCTATAATTAAAACTTTCTTCAATTTACCCAGAGGAATCAATTTGGAGGCCATTCCCATTTACCCCATCCCCACTTTTTTACAAAGAAGTCGAATGAATGGGTTGAGTGGGACTTATTCCATCATTAAATATTAGCATAAAAAACTGTTTCCCAACTATATGAAAAATAGGGTTTTAAAAGAAAAGGTGTGAGAGAAATAGGCAACCAAACAAATCCTAAAGCACTTCCTTCCATTGCAGGTTTATTTGCTTGAGATAAAAGGCCAACTGCGAGTAAACCGGATGCAATCCAAGCATTCCTGTTATTTGTTTTTTTAACTTGAATCTGTTGTATCTCGCTGATACTTATTTCACTCAATACTTTATATTTCTCTGTCAGTGGTTTTGACCCAAGTGCAAGCAAATATCCAATCCCCGTAAAAGTACCCGTAGCAACACCGATTGTAATAAAATCCCTTCTTTGGAGACGGGAAGTATTTAGAATTAACTTTGAAGAATTATATTTGTAAATCGTGCCAGTTTTTATTTCTATATCATCCTTAATTTTTATTTTTACCCCTGTTGATTTAGATATATTTGATAAAGAACTCATCACAACCTGCTGACGCAACGATTGTTGAGCAAAAATGAAATGAAAACCTAATACCGCAAAAATAATGAAAATATTTTTCATTACTATTCCTCTTGTTTTAATTAAACACCACTATGATATGTGATGGTATAACTACTTACTCCTTCTTATAGAGGCTGTTGTGGATATACTTCCGGGAAACGTAAAAATAATAACGAAATCTTAAATGATATATTTTTATCCATGTTCTTCATAGGAAAGGGATATTACATAATAATCAGAGAATAACCAATACTAAGTTGGAAAGGTGATTTGGATCACAACCTTTTTATCTGTTTGGTGTTAGAGTGTATAAAAAAAGAGGAGCCACCATTTATTCAAATAAACCCTAAAAGTGGACACGTTTTTGATGGACACACCCCATAGGGCGTATGGGGATTCACATTGGATGGTGATTCACCTCTCCGCACCAAAAGTCCGTATCAACATTGAATGGATAAAACAAAAAACCCCACGAATGTGGGGCTGATATCACAAACATACATAAAATAATTATTTTGTTTCTGGGAGTAATTTTTAAAATTTACTTATTAAACGATGTATCTGTTGTTCCTTTGAAACAAGTTAATACCCATGGAAAAGAATCTGTAATATAATATCCATAAGCTTCATTGTGAGTCATGCCATTACATTCATCTAAATCGCCATGTCCTTGAACATATTCATAATCTTCTCTATATTGTCCATCGTAATCTCCACCTGGAAAATCTCCGTCAGCTTCTCCTAAAGTTACTCTAGAGCCAGTTTTTAATGTATAACTCGATTCTACCTTACGTATAGTCCCATTATCGGATATATATGACCCATATATTGGGTAACCATCAGCCGCAAAACCTATAACAGGTGATTCCTCAGTAGGATTCGTCATATCAAATAATGCATTTGGATTTCCATGATAATGATATGCTCCATCTGGTTGGGTATGTGCATTATGAGTATCCGTCCCAAATTGATTTAAAGAAGACATTGGATCATAGCGCCATGCATTACCAATATACTCATCTCCACAACCTATTTTTTCTTCACCTACTGGGTCTGGACCAACGCCATAGCATGCAGCTGCTAGTAAATCTAATTTAACCCCATTTAACATCACAGCATTATCTACACTCAATGATAGCGCTGTTGTTGTTGATGCATTTGTTGGTGACGTTGTTGTTTTTAACGTTTCATTTACCTCACTGGGGATAGTAAAAAAGTTAGCAGAACCATCTTGAAAGTCGTGGTTTGGTATTGAGTTTGAATTAAAGATGCATTTTCCATTGCTTACAGATATGACCAACTCTCCTTCAAAGTTAGTTGAATTTTTTACATCCTGTACCGATGACGTGTATCTCCCTACATAATCTTCACATTTTTCGCTTCTGTTCGTAAACTCTTTATCTGTAATATCTACAGCATCTGTAATATCTACAGCTGTTGAATCATTATCCTCCTCACAACCAATGAAAAATAGTAGTGGTAACAACATTATTAAATACTTTTTCATTTTATTTCCTCCCCTTAATTAGCGAAGCTTAACCATTTTTTCCCACACAAAATTTTTTTTAATTTATCCCATCCCCACTTTTTTGACAAAGAGGTGGGAAACAAAAAACCCCGCTAATGCAGGGCTGTTTGTAATTTATAATCACAACCATTCTAAAGCGAACTACTGTCCTCTATGAGATTGTGATTGGAATCTTATTTCCTGTTTGCAAGCTCCGCG
>NYYF01000069.1 GCA_002686675.1 Fidelibacterota bacterium | reverse complement strand
TTTTGTGTGCTTGGCGGTGGCACACAGACCTGTCAACCAGCCAAACCCATCAATGAACTTGGATTCTTCATCTAAAGGTGCGATATCAACTAATCCCTGGTCTTTTCCAATTCGATTATCTATATCACCACACCCGGGGGCAATATGGACAATTCCTGTTCCTTCTCCGGCTACAACAACATCATTTCCAAAATTGTCTTTCCCGCCATCAATCACTTTATGACAGGTAACACCATTAACTTTTTTCTGTTCAAGATCAGGTTTTGTAAATGGATATCCTCCAGGGATTGACTGAGCTTCCAAAGAATCGAAAGGACCTTCATACTCCCAACCTATCATTTCAGCCCCCTTCACAGAGCCTTCAATTGTGAACCCGCCATGTTCTTTAAAAATCTGGGCAATGGTTTTTAGTCTTGGTACACCCTCAATCCATTCTTTTTTCTCCTTAAACTGTTTTTCAAGACGCTGATGTTCGAGGTTTTCCGCAGCACAATAATAGACTGATCCATCCACAGCACGAATAATCGAATAGTCTAAATCTCTGTTTACCGCTGCTGCCACATTAGAAGTAAGTGTCCAGGGAGTAGTCGTCCAAATAAGCAAATTTTTATTCTTCCTCCCTTTTAAAGGAAATCGAACGAAAACAGCATCATGAGCCACCAATCTTCTGCCCTCAATTATTTCCATCTGAGAATATGAAGTACCAGAGCGGCCAGACCAGGGAACCACATCCGTTCCCATATAAATTTTATTTTCTTCAAATAATTTTTTTAAAAATGCCCAAATGGTATAATTATTCTCATCGGACATAGTGTAGTAAGAATTGTTCCAATCCATCCAATAGCCCAAACGGATGGATTGATCAGATTGAACCTTCGAATATTTTTGTACCCGTTCCTTACATTTGTTAACAAATTTTTCAATTCCGTACTTTTCCACATCCCGTTTTGTGGTAAAACCCAGTTCTTTCTCTACTTCAATTTCCACCCAGAGCCCTTGACAATCAAAACCGTTCTGGTAACGAAGCTCATGTCCTGTCATGGCTTTATAGCGCTGGTAAAGGTCTTTTAAAGTTCTTCCCCAAGCATGGTGCACACCCATCGGATTATTTGCTGTAATGGGACCATCCAAAAAACTCCACTTGGATTTCCCTTGGTTCATTTCCACCCTTTTATTAAAAACCTGGTTCTTTTCCCAGAAATCCAGGATTTTATGCTCCATGGAAACAAAATCTATGTTTGAATCAACTTTCTTGATTGGCATCGAATAAAACCGTTGAGTTTAGACTAAAATTTTGGTCAGGAATTTAAATGTAAAACAAGTACATACCAACGACAACAGTTTGATATTAACACCAGAGATAAATAAATATGATGTGATAAAGATTAAATCAACGTCACATGGGAAAATGACGGTGGAAAGAATATATGGAAGTCAGATACCTGATAAGTATAATCCAATACTCAATATCTATTCTTTTACCTCCAAAGCAACAAAACGGAACACGTCATCCCGGATGACTAATAAAAGAACTGAACCCTGTTTTTTTGCTTTTTTCAATTGAGATTTGAATTCCCGCTTTGATTTTATCTTTTCGGTTCCCACTCTCGTTATGAGATCACCTTCTTGAATCCCAGCATCAAATGCTTCACTATTAGGAATAACATTTATAACAACAACTCCCTGCTCCATGGGTACACCGTATTTTTCTGCAAGCGTTTTGTTGACATCTTTCACTTCCAATCCGAAATCACGATCGTTCAATGGCATTGAAGCAATTGTTTTGTCATCAGATTTTTCTATTTCCTCTAAGGTAACATTAACTGACTTCTTTTTTTCATTCCGAAAAATAATTACTTTACTTAGAGTGCCAGGAGGTGTTGAGGATACAATATTTTTCAGGTGGGCTGAGTCATGAATCAAGACATCATTAAATTCCACAATAACATCCCCTTGCTCCAACCCTGCTTTTTCAGCAGGGCTTTTTTCCACAACATCACTCACAAGTGCTCCATCACGATTGGACAGCTTTAATGCTTTGGCTACATTATCATCTACATTTTGAATATACACCCCCAGCCAGGAACGAACCACATAGCCTTTCGTAATAAGATCCTGCATGACTTTCTTAGCCATATTAGACGGGATTGCAAACCCCACACCCCGGTTTGCTTTTTCAAATCCTCCCGTGACTATGGCAGTATTAATGCCGATAAGTTCACCCTCCATGTTGAGCAAAGCACCACCGCTATTTCCAGGATTGATTGCTGCATCAGTCTGAATAAAATCTTCATAATGATCCCGTGAAGAAATCACATTACTTCGCCCCAAGGCACTCACAATTCCTGCAGTTACGGTATGACTAAGATTCGCTGAAAATGGACTCCCCACAGCAAGCACCCAATCTCCCACCCGCAATTTATCTGAATTCCCCAACTCCAGTTCAGAAAGATTATCAGCTTCAATCTGCAATACTGCCAAATCAGACTTAGGATCAGTTCCAACAACAGTTGCTGAAATGATCCGTTTATCCATCAATTTAATCTTGATCTTGTCTGCTTTATCAACCACATGGTTGTTCGTAAGAATATAACCCTTTTTCGCTTCTACAATCACTCCGGATCCGAGTGCTTGTCCATGATATTCACGGGGTAAATCTCTTGGAAAAAAGAAAGGATTATCAAACGGCAATCCCCGATGAAAATCCTCTATTTTATATTCCGTTTCAGTGATGATTGTCACCACAGCTGGATTTGCTTTTTCGGCAACATCTGCAAAAGCTTGACTAAACTGCTTTAATACAGAATTCTGAGCAAAAGTCAGGGATGTTATGATAACTATAATCCCAAAAACAATTTTTCGCATGTTATTCTCCTGAATTTTTGTTGATTGTATGAATAAAAAAGAAAAAAGTTTCAACAAAACTCACCATCTGGATTATTGATTAAATCCCTTTGCTAAAACTGAACACTATCCGGGAAAAATCTATGGATTCTTCCTCCTTAGGTGTGTTTAGCCAGAATGGAGAGTCAATTCGAATGTATAGTGACTTTCCGAAAATATTTTTTCCCAACCGAATTCCCAAACCAGCATCTGCCAGGAAATCTCCATCAAATCCGTTATCCCCCTGTATTAATTCACTTCCCCAGAGATACCCGGCATCAATAAAACCGGCGAACGTAAAATTAATTCCAAGCAACGATTGGGAATAATACACCTCCGCTGTATTGCTAATTATTGATTCCGTCCCGGCATATCCCTTTCCGACATATCCTCTCAAGTTTGCGTCTCCTGCAAGATGATAATGCGACCGTAACTCGGGTATCCCATAAAAACTGGACTCATCCCGTAAATATGGTTTGGAAAACACATCACCAGATCCGGCACCTTCAATTGTATATCTTTCCTGAGTGGGTACTCCTTCTTCATCAGACCAAATTTTTCCAACTGTCATCCGGTCAAGTATACCGAATCTCTTCACAGAAATATCAGCATTCATTGTCACTGTGATTCGACTGAAGGACCAATCAGAGACACCTACCGGTGCCGTAGTTATTTCCAGTTCCGCTGATTGTGATCCAACCTGGATTTTATATCGTCCAAACACCCCTCGCACAACACCCGGATCAAATAAATCCGTTCGGGAAATATCCTTTGCATTTGATTCATACAATCCCAATGTCCAATTATGGAATGGCGGAATGGAATATCTTTTATTCCATCGACCATGAACGCGAACTGTGAATTGGCCTAGCGCAATTTGATCATATCCATATACATCCCACCACATTCCGGAAGTGGAATGAACCGGTTTTCTCCACAAATAAACAGACCATGATAGTTCCCGTGAATCCAAACCATAGTTCAGTCTCAAGTCGGTTCCCTCCCAGGGACCATATTCACGGGATACATGTAATCCGGGCATATACCCATCTAATTCATGATAATACAAAAGCGGTGACCAGCGAACGACATAGGCATCCCGCGGTTTGTAGGACATCCCCGGCCAATTAAACATCCATTCATGTTTCAGCAAACCAGTTTGATTATTCCTGCGGTCCAGATCGATTGTCTGCCCATCCGGATCCAAAATTATTTTCTCAGGTTTGTATGGCACGGTAAATACAAACCTGTCATTAAATCTCCAAAGATAGTTTTTATACCATGTTTCATGGATTTCTCCGTTTTTTAAAACCGAATGGATTTTCACCGGAAGAAATCTGTCTCCCCTCTGGCGGATATCCAACGACACTTCCCAATTTCCACTTTCCAACTGCTTTTTCTTCCATCCGGTAACAGCGTAATCCAAAGAAGCAGTATCATGAAGCCACGCGTTAAAAAACCAACATAAGTCCTGCCCTGATACTTCTTCGACTGTGGTAATAAATTTTTCTTCGTTGACATGTTTTAAATTCCATCGGGAAAAATATGCCTGCATTACTTTCTGGAACAGTGAATCACCGAGGATATATTTTAATTCAACCAGCATCAGGGAAGGTTTTGTATACACATTTTGCCGGTAGGATGACCCGCTGTTAAACAGGTAGGATGACCGGCTGATCGGTTCATCAAATCCGCTTGTCATAAATCCGATAGTGCTCCACTGTGCACCATCCAATTGTGAAGCATACCGCCACCAGTTTCTTTGATAGTTTTTATAGTAAGATAAACTGAAATCATGACCAGTCGGAGGATACCGGTTTTCCAAATACCAGCGTGTCTGAAAGGTGGTAAATCCTTCGTCAAGCCATGCTTCATCCATTTCATTATTTGCAAGGATTCCGTAAAACCAGATATGCCCAATTTCGTGGACAATAAGCCCCTCTGAATCACGGCCGTTCATGACCAGCATTGGATATTCCATTCCGCCGCCTTTAATTCTGTCCGTCGTTGTCACCTGCGGATATGGATACATGCCGAACTTAATCGATAACCATTCCAATGCGCGTTCGGATCGTTCACGAACAACTTTCGTCCATTTTCTCCCGTTACTTTCATTGTACAATACATGGACGTCTATCCCATTCCATGAACCGTGTTCATACAAAAATGTTGGAGATGCAATCCATGCAAAATCATGAACTTTTTCCGCATGGAAAGAGACAACCCTGTGGGCAGATGAATCAGGTTCAATTTTATTGTTTTGGAATTCTTTCAACCATTTATCAAATTTTTGCGATGTATCTACTACTACTGATTCCCAACCTGGATCTCCCGATGTTACAACTCCAGTCGCACCTACGATATATTTTTCAGGAAGATCAAGTGTCACATCAAACGTGCCGAATTCTCCATAAAATTCTCCTTCAGCATGAAATGGATCATTATGCCATCCATTTTCGTCGTACACAACTAATTTGGGGTACCATTGCGCGGCATTGTACTGGTCATCAACATACCCGGCACGTTCGATTTGTTCACCAACGTGATGAGTCCATTCAATTTCAATGACTAGTGAATCATCTGAAGAAAGAGATTTCGGAAGCACTGCTTCTAAAATGGTATCTTCGATTTCAAACGATTCAGAAAAATGGTTCCCCCCCATGGAAATCTTAAAACTATGAATTGAAATACCAGATTCATATGGCGTAATATCTTTCAACATTGAACCAATCCGGCCTAACCTGCCATATTTCTGTTGATATTCACGGTATTTTACGGATCCCTCCTGGAATGCATTCGGATAAAGATGCATATAAATTTGATCTAAACTATCAGGAGAATTGTTTACATAAACAATATGTGATGTTCCTTTTATTTCATGAGTTTCCGGTATGAGTGTTACATTCATAGTGTAGTGAACATCCTGCTGCCAGTAACCTGCATCAAACGCCAATAAAAAATGGAATAATATCCCAAAGATAATACAGGTTTGAAAAAAATATTTCAAATGAGTTGTGGTAATCATATAGATTGAAGCTACCGGATCAGATATATGGTTTCAGGTCGCGATACAGTATTTCTTCAGATTGAGGTCCAATATACATTTTTACAATATATCCGTCCCGATCAATGATAAAGGTTGTAGGAACACCAGTAATGGGTCTGCCTGTTGCCTGTCCGTATTGTAGAGTAACCAACTGGGTCTCCTGCCCCTGAATGTCGGTTAGGACGGTGTAATTCATTTCCCAGTTTTCGGCAAAGTTGGCAATAACATCCGGGGTACCGGAATCAATGGTGACACCGATGATTTCTAAGCCATCATCGTGATATTTGTCGTGAAGCTTGATAAAATCAGGAATTTCCATTTTACAGGGGAAGCACCATGTAGCCCAGAAGTTGAGGATTATCACTTTCCCCCTGAATTCATTTAAGGAAATAATTTTACCATTAATTGTTTGTAGGGTAAAATCCGGGGCTAAAACGGAATTAGCAGGACGTATCGCTGGCTTTTTCTGTTCCTGCTTTTCCGAAGCAACAGGATCGTTTATATTTTTTTGTTTGTCTTTCTTTTGTACACATCCGACAGTGAACATCACCAGCATCAGCATAAACAGCCTTATGAATGATCTCATCGTTATCCTCAACATTAATTCACAGCTTCTTTCATTTTAGTAAGAAATTCCTCCGCCTCAATAAAACCAAAGAACCGAAGATGTTTCATCTCTTCACCATTCTCACCAATAAATACAATGGTTGGAACACCCCTTATTTCGAAAACCTTTTTCAAATCTTTAACTAATTGATCACTTTCGTGAGTTAAATCAACTTTTAACACAACAAATTCCTTGGACAACTCAATAACTTTTTCATCGGTAAAAGTGTTGTGATCTAATTCTTTGCACGGAATACACCAGTCAGCGTAAAAGTCTAAAATTACCGGTTTGCCATCTGTTTTTGCTTGCTCTAGCAGTTTATAATCAAAGGTCTCCCAATTTATTTCCTGGTGCTCCTTCTCAGGGACTGTAAGCCAAACTGCGAAGAGTAGAGATGCTATACCTACCAGCCAACGAAATATGGATAACAGCTTGCCGCCAGTGGATTTTTCGATCCATCCCAGATAAACACCACCAGCAATTAAAAGAACTGCCAAGACATATTGATAGATCCTAGCCGGAATCAGAGCCTCCAGAAAGTAAACAGCCATCCCAATAAGGATTAC
>NYYF01000068.1 GCA_002686675.1 Fidelibacterota bacterium | reverse complement strand
TTTCGGGATATTAATCGAATTATTGGAGTTGTAAAGGCTTATTTAAGCCGTGTAGGAGAAGGCCCTCTTCCGTCTGAAATGTATGGAGATGCTGCGGTCTCTCTTCGAGAAAAGGGCCATGAATATGGAACCACAACCGGTCGCCCACGTCGTATGGGTTGGTTAGATCTTGTCCAGGTTCGCCAAGCGGTACGCGTTAACGGACTTACTGAAATTGCCCTGACAAAATTGGACGTCCTAAACGGGTTCGAAAAGCTTTCTGTCTGTGTTGCTTATGGTGTGAACAATGAACATATCACTGAAATGCCTGCCAGTCTTACGTTGTACCGTAAAGCCAAACCAATTTATAAAACATTGCCCGGTTGGGGTGATTTGCCTGAAAATATATGGGATAAGGGCTACGACGAGCTTCCCCAAAACTTAAAAGATTATATTGATTTTATAGAAGGTGAGGTCTGTTGTCCCGTGAAAATCGTTTCCGTGGGGCCCCAGCGCCACGAGACCATAATTCGTTAGAAGAGGTCTCGTGTGTTTAGGTGTTCAAAAAAATGTAGATCAAGTTTTAACATCTAAAAACTTTCGCAACTAAATACATAAAAATGGCATTCACGAAAGAAATTGTTGACTTCTCCAGGCTTTCCAACACTGACATTAAGGCCAAGTTGAATGAGCTCAATATTCCGCTAACCGTAGATGAGGCACGCAAAATTCAAAATAATATGCTAGGCCGTGCTCCGTCCTTGTCAGAATTAATCCTTTTTTCAATCCAAGGTTCAGAGCATTCCAGCTATAAAAGCAGCCGATCACATTTAAAGCAGTTTACCACCACTGGTCCCGATGTGGTTCTGGGCGCCGAGGAGGATGCTGGTGTGGTTGCCGTGGCCACAGATATTGATGGAAGTCGTTGGTGCATCGTTATGAGCCATGAGTCTCATAATCATCCCTCCCAAATAGTCCCTTATGAAGGTGCTGCCACCGGCGTAGGTGGGAATGTGAGAGATGTAATGTGCATGGGTGCCGAGGTGATCGCCTGTACTGATTCATTCCGCTTTGGGGAAATCAATAACAATAAAACCAAGTGGATTCATGACGGCGTGGTGGCAGGTATCGCTGGATATGGTAACCCCTTGGGTGTTCCCAATATTGGTGGGGATATTTATTATCACAAAGGCTATAACGAAAACTGCCTGGTAACATTGGTAACGCTGGGTATTGTGAAAGAGGACCAAATTATCCATTCTTATGCTCCAAAAAATGCAGATGGGTATGATCTTATTCTAATCGGAAAACCTACGGACAACAGTGGTTTTGGCGGCGCCAGCTTTGCCTCCCTGGAATTGGAAGAAGAAAAAAAAGAGCAAAACAAAGGAGCAGTCCAGGAGCCCAACGCCTTCCTAGAAAGGCATTTACTCAAATCTACTTATGCCTTGTTTGACATCCTGAAAGAAAAAGGACTGATCGACGATATCGGTTTCAAAGATCTTGGTGCTGGAGGTGTGGCCTGTGCCAGTGTGGAGCTGGCGGAAACAGCAGGTTATGGATCTGAGGTCTGGTTGGACAGGGTCCACATCGGTATGGATAATTTACACCCTTCTGTTTATCTCTGTAGTGAGACTCAGGAAAGATTTATGTGGGTTGCGCCACCGGAAGTAACGCCAATGATTGTAAACCATTATAATAATGTGTTCGATCTGCCCGGCGTAAGCGCTGGTGCCTGCGCTTCTGTTATTGGAAAAATCAGAAACGACGGCCAATACATTGTTCATAACGGAAATGATGAGATTGTAAATGCCCCGGCGGAAGAAGTAACAGAAGGTTTTTTATATAATCGTCCATTTGAACCAGGGAATAAAATATTTACTGAACCAGTCTTGCCGGAGCCGGTAGATTATAATAAAACATTATTGGATATTATTTCCCATGAAAACATGGCCAGCCGTGGGCCGGTGTTTGAACAGTATGATAAACAGGTCCAGGGGCGGACATACACGGAAACAGGGTTGGCGGATGCCGGGGTTATGGCTCCGTTTAATTCTGAAAAATATCCGGAAGAAATTCGAAATATTGGCATTGCTCTTTCTACCGATCATAACCCTATGTATGGACTTATCAGTCCTTATTGGGGTGGAATAAACGCTGTGGTAGAGGCCATGCGCAATGTGGCTGCCGTGGGAGCAACACCCCATGCTATTACTGACTGTTTGTGTTTCGGTAACCCAGAAAAACCTCAGCAGATGTGGGAATTTGTAGAAAGTGTTCGCGGTGTGTCCGACGCTTGCCACGCTATCACACTGAAAGAGTATCCAGATGAGGCCACGCCCATCATCGCCGGGAATGTGAGTTTTTATAATGAATCCAAAACTGGTGCAATCCCGCCAAGCCCTATTATCAGCTGCCTTGGTAGGCTCAAGGATGTAAACAAAACTGTACCAATGCATTTTCAAAAGACCAATTCTGTTTTGCTTATGGTGGGTGAGCGAAAAGATGAATTGGGAGGCAGTATCTATTACAGTCTGCATAGCGAGCTGGGTGCCCATGTACCGAAGCCCGAACTGGACGAGGTGAAGAAACAAATCTTTGCATTAACCGATTGCATTGATGGTGGACTTGTGCTTTCTTGCCATGATATTGCCGATGGTGGAGTTGCTGCGGCTATTGCTGAAATGACATTTGGAAACGGGATTGGCTGTGAGGCTAACGTTTTTGGTGATTATTCAGTGGATAAATTATTATTTTCCGAATCTGGAGGATTTGTTCTGGAAGTTTTACAGAAAAATGTAAATCCCCTTAAAAGCGTGTTTGCAACATATGAATTAAAAACTGATGTGATTGGCAGCACAACAGTACATAGGGTTATAGAAATAAACGGTGTCGTCCATTTATCCACCGGGAGAGTGAAAGAAATGTGGATGCGTGGATTGTGGGAAAAACTATAATGGGAAAGATTGATTATAAATCAGCTGGTGTAGATATTGATGCAGGAAACGAGGTGGTAGATCGCATTAAACATAGGGTGCGGTCCACTTTTTCATCTAATGTGTTGACAGGTCTCGGAAGCTTTGGTTCGCTCTATGATCTTAAACCGGTACTAGAAACCTATAATAATCCGGTCATGGTGCAAAGTGTTGATGGTGTGGGAACCAAAACCATTATCGCAAGAAAATTGGGGAAATTTGATACAATTGGGTTTGATCTGTTGAGTGCCTGTGCCAACGATATTCTGGTTATGGGTGCCCGGCCCCTCACTTTTCTCGATTACATCGCAAACGATAAACTGAAACCAGAAATTGTTGAAGAGATTGTATCAGGCATGGTGATAGCTTGCAAAGAAACCGGAGTATCGCTTGTTGGTGGTGAAACAGCGGAAATGCCTGATACTTATCTTCCAGGAGAACATGATATAGTGGGTGTCATTACAGGTGTTGTGGAAAAGGACAAAATTGTCACCGGTGAATCCATCAAGCCCGGAGATGTGGTTCTGGGTTTGCCATCCAGCGGACTGCACACCAACGGTTACTCTCTTGCCCGTAAAATTTTCTTTGAAATCAACAGCTATGGTGTAAACGATACTATCCCGGGATTGGATAAATCGGTTGGGCTCACATTGCTGGAACCACATATTAATTATACAAATCCTGTGTTTGCTGTTTTGGATGTAGGTATTGATGTAAGGGGAATTGTCCATATTACCGGCGGCGGTTTATTGGAAAACATTCCCAGAGTTTTACCTTGTGGTGTTGGTGTTGAAATCCAAAAAGGGTCTTGGCCTTCGCTTCCAGTGTGTGAAGTGATGCAGTCCATTGGTAACGTGGATGAAGAAGAAATGTACCGCGCATTCAATATGGGCATCGGGATGGTGTTTATTGTTAATTCTTCTGATGTGAGTGCGGTAAAAAGTGCAATGAAATATTTGACTGAAGTTTATGAAATTGGGGTGGTAGTAGGCAGTGATGGGGAAGTAATAATAAAATGAGTGCAAACATTGCAGTAATCCAATTCCCCGGTTCCAATACTGAACGGGAAACTCTTATGGCATGCTACCGTGTGGGGTTAAGTCCCGTAGAATTTTTGTGGAACAAACCAACGGAAAAGCTCTCAGACTTTAACGGTTATGTGATCATTGGGGGATTTTCTTACGAAGACCGATCCCGAGCCGGTGTCATTGCGGCACTAGATCCTATCATGAAACAGATACGCTTGGAAGCAGAAAAAGGGAAACCGGTTTTGGGTATTTGTAACGGTGCACAAATTTTGGTGGAAAGCGGGCTTGTCCCGGGATTGGAAGACCACAGGCTGAGCATGGCTCTCACGGATAATAAGCGGGTGCAGGGTGGACATGTGGTAGGAGTTGGGTATTATAATGCTTGGTCCAACCTACAGATGTCAGCACCATCCAGCCGGTGTGCTTTCACTCGCCATTTAAAAACCGGGGAGCGGATTAACGTCCCCCTGGCTCATGGAGAAGGGCGGTTTGTTATTCCTGATGGGTTACTATCACAAATGATAAATAATGATCAAACAGTTTTTATTTACTGCAATGATGATGGAAATATCATAGATGAATTTCCCACTAATCCCAATGGTTCTGTGTACAATTTGGCAGCAGTTTGTAATTCCTCTGGAAACGTCATGGCTATAATGCCCCACCCTGAACGGACAGAAGGCGGTGACGTTATTTTTTCTTCCATGAAAGAATTTATCGAACAGGGAAATCCTATTACTGATCATACGCTAATGTTTGATCGTCCCCATTATGAAGTGACTAATTACAAACCCAATGGGGATTCCACAGGGTGGGTCATCGACATGATTATTACGGATAATGAAGCGGCATCGGTTCATAATGCCCTGGGGCGCATGGGCTACAGCGTCAACGTCACACGGCAAGTCCATTGGGAAATTGAAACGAACGGAGATCGAGAATTTATTCTGCAAAAAATTAACGAAAGCGGAGAATTATACAATTCCAACAAGGAATTCCTCAGCAACATCACAGCAAAAGAAAACACCGCATCTTTCCTGGTGCGCCAAAAAGAAGATATGATCGGCCGAGCTAAGCTTGAATCCCTAACCGAGCGTTTCGAAATTAATGGAATTTCCAAACTTAAGCGTGGTGTCATATGGAATATAACTGTGAATAGCAGTAATATTGACACTGTCATGAAAGCTATATTGAACACTCACATACTATTTAACCCACTCTCTCATGAATGTTATCGAATTAACTGAACACTATACAGACCGAATCAAGGCGGGGTTGGGCAACACGTTAACTGAAACTGCTTTGCCTTACGGAGAAAAGCTGACCGGGAAGGTTCGAGACCAATATGATTTGGGAGACAAAATAGCGCTCATTACCACGGATCGCCAGAGCGCTTTTGACCGGGTTCTTGCATCAATCCCATTTAAGGGGCAGGTTCTGAATCAGACTAGCGCCTGGTGGTTCGAACAGACTAAAAATATTATTCAGAACCATGTTATTGATGTTACTGACCCTAATGTAACACTTGCAAAAAAATGTGACGTTTTTCCCATTGAGTTTGTGGTCCGGGGCTACATCACAGGCAGTACCAGTACAGCTTTGTGGACTGTCTATAATAATGGAGATAGAGAATATTGCGGGAACATCCTTCCAGAAGGGTTAGTGAAAAATCAAAAGCTGGATACCACCATGCTCACCCCTACCACTAAGAATGAAACACATGACCACCCCATCGCACCGGATGAAATTACAAATAAGGGTTGGATGACCCGGGAAGACTGGAACTTTTGCAGCAAAAAAGCTCTGGAACTTTTTTCTTTCGGGCAAAAAAAGGCAGCCGAGCACGGGTTGGTTCTTGTGGACACAAAATATGAAATGGGTAGGGACCCGGATGGTAATATCATTCTCATTGATGAAATCCATACTCCGGATTCCAGCCGTTACTGGATCGCTAAAACATACAAAGAGCGCATGGCCGCAGGACATGAACCTCAAAATATTGACAAGGAATTCTTACGGCTGTGGTTTGTGGACAACTGTGATCCGTACAATGACACAACGCTGCCGGAAGCACCGGTAGAGTTGGT
>NYYF01000067.1 GCA_002686675.1 Fidelibacterota bacterium | reverse complement strand
ATCATCAGACCAAAGATAGGATGTATTTCTTTCACAAATTGCTTATTACTATATCCCTTGTTTCTATGCGCGGTTGACCAATTAAATAATAAATCATAGTTTTCTCCAATTCTCTTAACAATTTCCAATTGGTGTCCGATTTCATCCTCAAAATTGATTAAATGAATTGTCCTTGATAATAATGTTGAGGCTGACTCTCTAAATACTATGGGAGGATTTGAGATTGACAAAAGAAAATCCTCCGCCTCATATTTCTTGAAATCATGGGTGATCCCGAATCCAAATAAATGAGCTGAGAGTGAAGAGTAGAAATAATTACCTCTATTATTAGATTTGTCAACATTTCTATCTGTGGTCCAATCAAGCTTTGAATTTTCAATATAATAATCTACTGGCCCCCAGCTACCACTCAATCCAATATTATTTATGTTTGCATTTCTTCCCTCTTCCACATCATCAGTTAAGAAAAATTTCATATCATGATCTATATTTAACAAAAATAAATTACTGTAAATCCAAGGTATCCAAACCTCTGCACCAATAACGGTGACTGAATTATTAATAAATTTGTCATTGTATCTATCCTCTGAAGCTGCATCAGATTTGTATTCGTATTGTCCCTTTCCTTTTAAACCAAATAATCTAAATTTATCATTTGATTGAAAAGAAAATTCGATCCCTCGGATAGAATTATCAAAATCCAGTGATTGATCTTGAAATAAATTTATGCCCAGTCCACGACCATATAATGTGTAAATATCACCTAATTTTATTGTAATCTTATCATGAATATATTCAAGATAATATTTATGTAACTTTTGTTGGGAATAACCCAATGTGGGAGGATCACTGTACTCCCACTGTTGAAATAGATTAAAACGCGAGTAGGATAGATTTAAATCCAGTAAATTTTCAAAATAATTATATGGATAATGTTCTCCATATTTTAGCTCCTTTCCTTCACCGTCTCTTAATATATTAGACATTCCGTAATCAATTTGTGCGAAGGAAAGTGAAGAAATTATGAAAATGCAGAATAGCTTATTTTGATATAGATTCCTTATTAGATTTCTCATCTGTAGATTTCAAATCTTTTTCTTCATTAACAGTTTCTTCCGAATCTTCATCAGTAGAATTTAAGCTTATCATTTCTAAAATTTCTTTTTCAAGGGTAATCTCATCACCAGGATTATACCCCATGTGACGTTTAAAAATTGTACCATCCTTATTGACTAATAAAACATACGGTAAAATATTTCCCCCTGCTTTACGGATATATTCTGATTTAGGATCAAGCAGAATGTTAAATGAATATTTTCGTGATTTTACAAAAGATTTTACTTTGGATAAACTTCGTGGAGTATCCGTATTTATACTAATGACCTGGAGTCCAGACTCAGCGTATTTTTTATTGAACTTGTCCAGGTATTTCATCTCCTTGACACAGGGAGCACACCAGGTTGCCCAGAAGGCGATTAATATGGGACCATCTTCTAAAAATGATGAAACATCAATTGGTTTACCATTAAGCATTTTTAATGACATTTGAGGCAATTTATTTTCAATTTCTACTTTTGCTCCAATCTGTGCAATCAAGACAAAATAAAATATTATGAGCACCATTTTTTTCATAATCAACTGCTGCCCAAATTAAACGGTTTTAAATAGTTACCTAATTCATTCTCAGGAATAAACTTCAAGCTTACTTTGCCAAGCTGTTGGATTTTATCCACATTCATTGTAAACATATAATCCACAGTAATATTAACTGTCTCCATAGCAATCTGAAGAGACCATCCGCCTACCATAAAATCAATGAGGGGTGAGAAATGGTGTGTGGGTACAAACAAGACATTTTTACTGGTTTTGGAATACCAGTGAACCTCAGGGGTATCCACAATGACAACTACAATTTTACCCTCATTATTAAAAAACCTCACGACCGGTATTGCCCGGTGATCTCCGGTTTTGAATCGTTCCGTTAAATATGCAGGAAAATTAAAATTGTCCTTATCAAACATGAAAACCGTAAAAGATCCATCCTGCCTTAAACCGGAATATGGAAGGGTTGTGAGCATGTCCTTGATAATATTTTCCTTCAGCGAATACGTCACAGACAAAACGACGTCCATCTTTTCATCATTTCCAGTATCATATTCAAATCTGGGTTTGCTCAGTGTAACTTTGTAAGGTGATGTGGTGATATTTTCCAGTACCTGAATAAGCATATTAGTATTTATTTCATTCTCAGGATTCTCTTGTTCCTGATTATCTACATTCAGATCTAATACCCATTCACCAGTGATATCCGGATCAGTATCGGTAGGTATTCCTTTGGCGCCTGTAATAAGATCCATGGATTCTTCCATAAGATCAATTCCATGATCAATCGACTTCGTTAATTCCTGTGCAAGATCCGGCATTCCATAGGTACGATACTGTGATGCTGATAAGGTAGGATCTTTTTTTATCGGTAATAAAGGCATCAGCATTGTATGTACGGTTTCAACTAAACGATTACTCAAAGAAGAAATATCTTGATGACTGCCTGTAAGACTCCGCTTATCCAATTCTTCCCAAGTGGCAATATCAACCAGTTGAACCCTAATTTTAATTTCATCCAGTTGTCGGTCATATTTTCCTAATAATAGGAGGTCTCTCTGCCTTGAACGATCCCCCCGGAGCAGCGTACGGTTATTCATCACTCTTTCCAAGTCTGCATGACCCCTTATTTGAATTCCTCCATTTTTGATTAACTCTTCCCGGACTAAATCTGGAAAACCATCCCGCAACCATTCAGTGACCTGGTCATTTTGGATGTTGTCAAATTTGATGAGATAGATGTTAATTTTTGGTTTAGCAAAACCGATGCTGAGGACAACAAATATGGCTAATAATAATTTGAGCATATTTTGAATTCTCTGGGACATAATATTGAAAGTAACCCGATTTAACTGTGTGTTTCCAGACTTTATTTTCACAAACCTAATTTCATTTATAATCTTTTTGTTGACTTTTTTCGATCTTTTTCCAGGAATCCCGAAGAGGTACAGTACGGTTGAAGATAAGATGCTCTGGGGAAGAGTCCACAAAATCAACACAGAAATACCCCTTCCGTTCAAATTGGACCGTCACACTTGGATCTGTATTCTTCAGGGAGGGCTCAACTTTACAATGAGTCAACACCTGTAAAGAATCAGTATTGATATCCTTTTTGAAATCACCATCTTTTCCTGGATTAGGAACAGAAAATAAACGATCATAAAGACGAACTTCAGCATCTAGACAATGTTTGGCTGAAACCCAATGTATAGTCCCTTTTACTTTCCGTCCATCAGGGGCAGACCCACCCTTCGTTTCCGGATCGTAGGTACACCGTATTTCAATCACATGCCCGTTCTCATCCTTAATGACCTGAGTACAGGTGATAAAGTAGGCATACCGCAGACGAATTTCCCTTCCGGGTGCCAACCGGAAGAACTTCCTCGGAGGATCTTCCATAAAATCATTCTGCTCTATAAACAGCTCACGTGAAAAAGGAACATTACGAGTTCCCGCCTCAGGATTCTCAGGATTGTTTACAGCAGCCAATTCTTCTGTTTGTTCTTCAGGGTAATTTTCAATCACTATTTTCAGGGGCTGTAATACAGCCATAACCCGCGGAGCCCGTTTATTCAGGTCTTCACGAACACTATGTTCCAGCAAAGAAATTTCAACTGTATTATCCCTTTTTGCAATCCCAATTTTTTCGGCAAAATTCCGAATGGATTGCGGGGTATATCCCCGACGTCGATACCCGGAAATTGTAGGCATTCGGGGATCATCCCAGCCAGACACAAACCCACCCTCAACCAGTTCCAGAAGCATCCTCTTGCTCATGACAGTATAATTCTGGTTGAGCCGGGCAAATTCAATCTGCTGACAGTGATACACCCCCAGCTGTTCTAGATACCAATCATACAGGGGACGGTGATCTTCAAATTCAAGCGTGCACAGGGAATGGGTGATCCTTTCAATGGAATCTTCAAGCCCATGAGCCCAGTCATACATTGGATAAACACACCATGTGTCTCCCGTTCGATGATGTGAGGCATGCAGAATTCTATAGATGACAGGATCCCGCATATTCAGATTTGGATGAGACATGTCAATTTTTGCCCGTAATGTTCGGAAACCATCAGGAAATTCTCCCGATTTCATGCACATAAAAAGATCATAATTCTCATCGATAGAACGATTTCGATAAGGACTTTCCTTCCCCGGTTCAGTGAGATTGCCTCGATATGACCTAATCTCTTCAGAATTCAAATCACATACAAATGCTTTTCCATTCCGAACGAGCTGAACAGCATAATCGAATAATTGATCAAAATAATCTGAGGCATAATACAAACGATCCTCCCAGTCAAATCCAAGCCATTTCACATCTTCAATAATGGAATTCACATATTTTTCTTCTTCCTTAAGAGGATTGGTGTCATCAAATCGGAGGTTGCACAGACCACCATCGTATTTTTCAGCTATACCAAAATTCAGGCAGATAGATTTTGCATGGCCGATGTGAAGAAACCCATTAGGCTCAGGGGGAAACCGCGTGTGGACCCGTCCCTCATGTTTCCCTGTTTTCAAATCTTCATTGATAACAGCTTCAATGAAATTCACAGGTAATCTTTCTTCAGCAGCCATTCTCAGGTTTCCTTCACGTCTCCTGAAATGGAAAGCGCTGAAGGGCGGACCCAAGACGTCTGAGGCACGTTTCCCTCCCTAATAGCTCCATCATGGAAAATAGAGATGGCCCAGCAGGAACGCCACTCAATGATAACCGAACCGGGTGGATCAATTTTCCTGCAGATATCCCTTCGTCCTCTGCAACATTCCGGAGAGCCTGTTCCACTCCATCCTCAGTCCATTCATCCAATGTGTTCAGTGTTTTATAATACTGCCGGACTAACGAGCTAACAGTATCATCCTTCCAGTGTTTCCGGGAAGCTTTTTCATCATACGATTTCGGATCTTCAAAAAAATATTCGGAGATATCCTGCAGTTCAGTGAGAGATTTTGCCCGTAATTTTAGGAGTTCGATTACCTCTATCAGGAATTCATCCTCTTCCTCTCCACGCCAGTCCAGATTTATCTTTCGGATTCCTTCAAAAAGATCATTTACTGTAGAATTGAAGATATGCTGACCGCTGATCCAGTGAAGTTTTTTTTCATCATACACTGCGGGTTTTTTCTGTATCTGGTTTATCTGGAAAGACTGCGCCAGTTCATGTAATGAAAAAATTTCTTTTTCCGTATCAGGATTCCACCCAAGCAATGAAAGATAATTGATCAAAGCTTCCGGAAGATATCCATTGTCCCGGTATTCCTGCACACCGGTGGCACCATGGCGCTTACTGAGCCTGCGCTTATCGGGGCCAAGAATCATTGGGAGATGGGCAAACTCCGGTATTGGAAACCCAAGAGCTTCGTAGATCATAATCTGTTTTGGTGTATTCGAAACATGATCTTCCCCGCGAATCACATGTGTAATGTCCATGTCATGGTCATCAATTACTACCACAAGATTATAAGTTGGATTTCCATCTGAACGAGCAACAATAAAATCATCAATCTCTTCAGTATTCACTTCTATTTCACCATAAATATGGTCCTGGAATTTAAGTACTTTCCGGGGAACTTTTAATCGAACAACAAAGGGGTGATTACCCGATAACTTTTCAGAAATGAGTTCTTCAGAAAGAGCTCGGCAAGATCCATCATACATATAGCCACCGCTTTCACTCTGTGCTTTCTCCCGTTTTCGAGTCAATTCCTCCTTTGAACAAAAACACCTGTATGAATCTTCAGTTTTAAGGAGAATATTGATCAATTCGCTGTAGCGATCTCCCCTCTTGGATTGATAAAGAAGTTCCTCATCCCAGTCCAGTCCAAGCCAGCTTAAAGAGTCGCAAATCTGTTGAGTGAATTCCTCTCTGGAACGTGCCTGGTCAGTGTCTTCAATTCTCAAGAGAAATTGACCATCATGATGCCTTGCAAACAACCAGTTAAACAGGGCTGTCCTGGCTCCTCCAAGGTGGAGTTCCCCGGTTGGACTGGGTGCAAATCTGACTCTGGGATTCTTTGAGCTCATTTACCTATTAATTGAAAACTAATTAAGAATTGAAAATTGAACAGCCTGAAATTAGTTGATCACCAGTTTATGATCAAACAGCATAGAAACATTCATCCAGAATGGAATTCTTGATTCTTTAAGGAAAAAACGGATTGATACATTTTTATAGCTTACACGCTAATGTCAAACCATCCCCAATTGGAACCATTGAAATGGAAACTCTTGGATCGGAACTTAAGTTCTCATTGAATTCCCGGATTGCTTTTGTAGATGAATCCTGAATGGAATCATCTATTACGCTCCCTCCCCATAAAACATTATCAATTGCTATCAATCCTCCAATCCGAAGAAGCTCCAGAGATTTATCAAAATAACCTTGGTACTCTATTTTATCAGCATCAATAAAAGAAAAATCATAGGTTTCTTGTTTCCCCTCAGAAAGAAGTTGATCAAGTGTTTTCAAAGCAGGACCAATTCGGAGGTCAATTTTATCTTCTACTTGTGCTTTTTTCCAGTATTTCATACCGACATTTGTCCATTCTTCACTCACATCGCAGGCTGTTACGATTCCATCTTTAGAAAGCGCCATTGCTACTACAAGTGCACTGTAGCCGGTAAAAACACCAATTTCAAGTGTGCGCTTGGCCTGAATTAGCTCAACTAAAAATGACATGAAGGCACCTTGCTCTGGAGAAATCTGCATTGCGGAATATTCCATCTGCGCTGTTTCTTCACGAAGTTCCCGGAGGATTTCTGACTCCTTTACGGAAACATTTAAAAGATACTCCCTCAGTTTTTCATCCAGCATAATTGTGGCGGTAGACATAAAATTTTAGTATTATTAATAAAAAATTACCATTTATTTGAAATCAACATCAAACACGGAAGAAGGTACATCATCGGTCCGAAGCTCCAATATTAGGCCCATAATGTACGCATAATCTGCAGGATTGCTTGGGGAATAAGGAGTGATATTGAAGGTCGTATCAATGATACCATCTCGATTTAAAAAATATACATATCTCTGACTGGCATCCCAGTCTGTCCAAACGGGATAACCCTCATTCTGTGAATCTTCCATCCATGGAAGTACCCGTCCTTCAACCATTTGATTAAGATTTTCATTATACTGATCCTTTCCAATACCCAAAATATGTACATCCAAAATATACTGTGAGACTAAATCAAGATAAATACTGTTCAAAAAGCCGAACCGGCTTCTGCAGGTCCCTCAGGATTCATGCCCGAAAAAGACAATACAGACATCACCAAAAAAGTCAGCAGGGGCAATAGTTTGTTCAGAGGTTGAAGAATTAGGATTTAGGTCAACGAGAGAAAAATGAAATAAACAACTGTTATCATCATAAGTTGCTTCAGGATTATAATTGGAAGCAGTGTTAACTGTGCACCCACAAATATTGTTTCCACCCCAGGCATCAGCACAATCTTGCACACACGCAGTCACATCAGTAGTACCACCTACGCAGACTCCGCAACTATCAACTTGAGCAATTCCGCCATCAATTCCAGCACAGTCTTTCAGCTGTTCATCCTCACAACCAACAAAAAGAAAGAAGAGAGGAATTAAAAGTAATAATATCTTCTCCATCTCTTCAATTTTCCAAGAGGAATGAATTTGTAATTGTTGGTTAGTACTCTTTTACTTCTTTTATCGTTCCATCTTCATTGTACTCAGTCCATTTACCATCTTTGATTCCATCCTTGTAAGTACTTTCATATTCCTTCTGTCCATCTTCATAATAGATAGTCCATTTACTATCTTTCTTTCCATTTTTGTGGTTTCCTTTCATTTTTATCTGCCCGTTTTCGTAATACCAAATCCACTTACCATCCTTTTTACCATTTTTGTAGTATATATTATATTCTATCTGTCCATTTTCGTAATAGATAGTCCATTTACCGTCTTTCTTTCCATCTTTATGATTTCCTTCTATCTTAGTCTGTCCATTCTCGTAGGGGTAACTAAAATAACCATCTTTGATGTTATCTTTGTCTTTACCACAGGAAATAACGAATAAAATAAATGTAAATAAAATAAATAGCTTTTTCATTTAATTTGTCCTTAGTCTAAAATTCATACTCCATTTTATTTCATCAAATAATTCAGTAATTGTTGATTAGTCTTCATTTATTACTCTTAAGTAGTCTTTTACTTCTTTAATTCTTCCATCTTTATTGTAGTAAGTCCATTCTCCTTCCTGCTCTCCATTCCTGTACATTCCTTTGCTTTCTTTCTTCCCATTTTCATACCATCGAGTAAATATTCCTTCTTCCTTCTCATCTTTGAAATTTCCCTCTATCATTTTCTGACCAGTCTCATACCATATATTCATCTTTCCGTGTACTTTCCCATCCTTGTAAGTTCTTTCCGACTTCTTCTTTCCATTCACAAACCAAAAAGTCCATAAACTATCTTTCCCTCCATCCTCATAAATCCCTTCTTCCATCTTCTGTCCAGTCTCATACCATATAGTTCCTAAACCAACAGTTTTACCATCCTTGTAAGTTCTTTCCGACCACTTCTGTCCATTAGAATACCATTTAGTATATATCCCATCCCATTTTCTTCCACTTTTGAAAGAAAGTTCCGAACTTTCTTTCCCATTTGGAGACCAAAAAGTCCATTTCCCGTCTTCTTCTCCATCCGTATAAATTTCATCACTTTTCTTCTCCCCAACCTCATACAAAGAAATCCATATCCCCTCTTTTACACCATCCGTGTAATCTCCTCCACTTTTCTTCTGCCCACTCTTATACCATTCAGTCCATGGTCCTTCTTTTTTCCCATCCCTATAAGTTCCTCCACTTTTTTTCTCCCCAGTCGTATACCATACAGTCCATTCTCCAACTTTTTTTCCATCCTTAAAAGTCCCTCCACTTTTCTTCTGTCCGGTCACATACAAAGAAATCCATGTCCAATCTCCTTTCTCATAATTGTAAGGTTCTTCTTTAAATTTCAGTCCATTGTCGTACAACTCCCAATAAGTCCATTTACCATCTTTTTTTCCATCCGTGTACATTCCTTCAGATTTCTGCCATTCTTTATTCCATTCAGTCCATTTCCCATCTTTTTTTCCATCCGTGTAATTTCCTTCGCTTTTCTTCTCCCCAGTCGTGTACCATTCAATCCATTGTCCATCTTTTTTCCCACCCCTGTAAGCACCTTCACTGTTCTTCTGTCCATTCTCATACAAAGTAATCCATATCCCATTTTCTTTCTCATCCTTGGCAGTTCCTTCATCTTTTTTCTTTCCTGTTTCACCCGTTTGATACTGCCAAGAACCGTCTTCATTTAGAATTACTATTTCCTCATCATCAGTTGTTGCTCTTTGCTGTCCAAACATAACAGATAGAAAAAGTGCAATAAATAAAAATCTCTTCATAACCATCTCCTTTTCACGTTCTCAATTTACCCCCAGGGGAGTATAGAATCAATTTGCAGTACATACTTGCTCCAAATAGAATAAAATGCCTTCCAAAGAGCTCATCCTCCTTCTCCTCTGTTTTTTTGCGTTTCGTCCTCCGAGAACCAACCTGATCCATAAATTGTTTTGTATCGTTTCTCCTGTGAGTTCTTTCCAGGAAAAATGCAAACGATTGATAGACCACTGTAGTGCGGGAAACCTTTCAGGGTTTTAACTTTTCGCGGAATCATATCAGACTTTTGCTTTTAACTTAGTAATCCGTCTTTTTGCATCCACAATATCCTCAATATCTTCATCAGCTTCCGACCAAATTTTTAGAAATTTTTCGTAATGATCTAAAGCTTTATGAGTGTTGCCCATTTTTTCATAACAGAGACCAATTTTGTAATGCTTCCTGGGCCAGTATTGATCATAGATAAAATCGTTGCTCTCACCACTATATGTTGTCCTCATGCTCTGGAATTCATTCAAGGCATCAAAGAAATTGCCCTGATGGAAATAAGCCTCCCCACGCCCGAAGCGGGCAATATCTCGAAGCATTGGTTCGGCGGTCCCTGCAATATTGAAAACATATTTCCAAGTAAACAATTTATTGAAATGACTGAGTGCTATCTCATAATTCCCCTTTTCTAATTCAATAAATCCATTTAAATAATATGAATAAGGAACCATAGCTTCATTATCCAAACTTTCTCTCGTCATTGTATGCGCAAACTTTTCTGCAGCATCAATTTCACCCTTTTTAAGAAAGATCAAACTATTTATAACAGGGACTTGATATTTGAAGACGAATGAAGAAATTCTATGACTGACAATTGTAAGTTGGTCAAGCGTAGACCTGCAGCCAATAAAATCATTTTGGGCATACTGTGCAATTGCTTTAAGTAAATAAAAATTGTCTACATTGGGGTAAATTTCCAGAGCTTTATCCAAATGTTGAAGCGATTTTCCGAACTGCCCCTTTTTAATATATAAGTCACCAACATTCCAAAGGGCGGGAATAAGATAAGGATCGTAAGTCAGAGCAATTTCATATTCATTAAATGCCTCTTCTATGAGGCCTTTTTCCTGGTGAAGCAAGTCTGCGATTTCATCATGGGCATGAGCATGTTTTGGGTTTAATTCTACTGTTTTCTGATAAGCTTCATTCGCTTTTTTCAGCTCATTTGAACCATAAAAATAATAATAGCCCAGTGCAAACAGTACTTCTGGATCATTGGGTGCCAATTCTAATGCAATATGAGCATGCTCCGATGCTTTTTCAATCAACATGGTTGCAACCGGTGTCATAATTATAAATTGGCGCATTCTCAGCATCATATAGGCTTTTGAAATGCCCGCATGCGCTAGTGCAAACTCTGGATCTTTTTTTAAAGCTTTCTGGAAAAATTCTGTACTTTTTTCTACTTTAAGAACCTCATATGTATAAAAAAGGGACTTCCCTTTTAGATATAATTCATATGCTTCAATATTTTCGGTCGGTGTCATTGCAATTTTAGCTGTTTCCTCACTGGAAAGTTCAATCTTTAATGCTCCCGCAATAGCCTTTGCAACCTGGTCCTGAACTTCGAAAATGTCTGTCAATTCCAGATCATACCTATCAGTCCAAAGGTGCTTATCAGTTGCTGTCTCAATTAATTGGCCAACTATTCTAACCCGATCACCAATCTTCCGCACACTTCCTTCAAGAATTGTTGATACTCCCAGTTCCTTGCCAATTTCCTTCATTGATTTATCGGTATCTTTGTAACGCATAATAGATGTTCGTGAAATTACAAACAGGTCATTGATCTTGGCCAGCTCCGAAATAATATCTTCCGTAATCCCATCACTAAAATATTCATCATCCTTGCTATCACTCATATTATCAAATGGTAAAACAGCTATGGATTTACTGTCGATACCAGACAGTCCCTTATTCAAAAATTTACTGGATGCACTAATACCCACAATAATTCCCAAGGCTATTCCCCCAATAATGAACCATGTTCTTTTTCGACCAACCATGGGACGAGCATCATCCACCCCACCGATTTGCATTTGTTGAGTTCGAACCAATCCTTTGTCCGTCACATCATTACGGGGCAATATCACTAATAATAGATACAACACTATGCTATAAGAGATCAAGACACGAAGCCGATATTAGACACAACACCTTCTCAAACCAAACCATGTTTCCGTTCGTAAGCCTCAATCTTGTCTTTTTTTGCCAATGTCAACTCAATTTCGT
>NYYF01000066.1 GCA_002686675.1 Fidelibacterota bacterium | reverse complement strand
GGTCGGTAAGAAATATTTTCTAACTCCCAAATTGGAACAGAAATAATTGAAATGGGAGTTTGGATTTCAATGTGTTTCCCATCATATGATCTCATAGTACCCCTAATTTTTTTATTGTCTCTATGTTTCATTACGACAAGCTGGTTTAAGGGTATGGATTTAATTACTTTATCGGTATTAAGATAAGTTAATTCTCCACTAATATATTTCCTTTCCGATTCGGTAATCATCTCTTGTCTATTGACATAATTCTGTAACGCTACAAACTCCCTGAGAGTAAAGGATTTTTGCGACAATCTTTTGTGACTGTATTCAATAAAAACAATTCGCACTATATACCTGTTTTTGTCTACTTCATAAAATTGACCACTGACAAACCCCTTTATTTCAGGGAAAATAGTGTAAAATATATTTTCTTCCGGATCAATCTCACTTCCCACTTTTTGGCTAAGTGGAATTATCTCCCCTTCCTGGGATATTCCAAGCGACCAGAAGAAAAACAACGTAAAGAAAAGATTATTTTTCATCAATCAGGGCAATAATTTCATCTAATTCAGGGAACCGGTCTAAAGATTTTTTTGAAAAAATCAACTTTCCGTTCTTTTCCACTTCATACACACCACCACCGGATGGTTTTAGGGAAAAATCAGTTATGCTATTTCCATATTTTTCAAGGAGTTTGGTAGCCATACTGGCTGCTCTAGGTAAATAATTTCATGCATTGCAGTATTCAATGGATATGTTCATTTGTTCCTCCTTTTTTATCTAAAAACTAAATGCTGTTTCAATGGATGTTTGCTTTACTGGTTCAAGTCCAATTCCTGTATCCCGGTAAAACTGACAATAATTCCAAATTAAACTTACACCTTTACTCACTTCCCACCCAATTCTATAACCGAACACTGAATTTTCTGATTCAATTTTGAAAGGATCTTTATCATTGTTATGCTGATAGTATGCTGATGCCACGCTGAATTTTGGTATATTTTCAGCATTCAGTGCCAAGACTGCATTGAAGCTGTTGAATTCAGTTGTGTCGGCTTTCATGCTGGTATAGGATGCCTCCAAAGTAACAAAATTAAATATATTAAATCCCGCTGAACCAAAAAGACCATTAGTGGATTCATTTGAATTAGGACTATTAAAACTTAACATGTCCTTTGTAAATACTGTGGTTGTATCACCACTAAAATCTGGAACTACACGAGTGAGATCATAAGCCTGGTCAAAGAATTGTGGAATAAAATAATCTTCTTTAATACGGAATTCCAGGGTCAAATTCAGAAACTTGAATAAATTTGCTCTAACTCCAGGAATTGTTATCCCTGTCCCTTCTCGGTTTGGTCGGGTGAATTGTTCATCATTTACGGCTGGAAAATTCAACATACTATATTCAGAATAAATTTCAACTGTCATAATTTTTGTCTTCATTATCGGGTAACCGATGTCAAAAGAAAATCCTGTTGCAGCAGCCTGCTTTCCTTCAATATTAAATGGAGTTTGTTTTAATGAAAGATCACTTTCATCATCATCTAAAATATTATTACCATCAGCATCTATATCCCACATACTGCTATCAATACCAGAATGCGGGTCAGGGATTCCATCCCCATCAGTATCGTTCCACAAAGTACTATCCTCAGGGAAATCATCAAAAATATCTGGATAGGTATCATCATCTTTGTCAGTCAATCCGGCAAATTGATTCATATCTGTCACTACATTAAAGCCTAGTTTCAATGGAAAGGTTTTTGACAGTGTATAACTGCCTCTTATACCGACGAGTGATCCGCCCCTGGAGAAGTCTTTCAAATTTGCAACAAATATATTCCCTGTAAATCCTCCCAGATTAAAGCCACTGTTTATACCCACGCGACGAACCGATGGAAACTCCATCATATTTGAATATCCATTTACCAGACCGCCATATCCAAGAGTTACATTTTCCAGGCTTCCCCATTTAATCCAGAAGGGATCAGTCTCCTTTCCCCAGCGTATAAATAGAAATTTATCAAGAATGAGTGAAGGGTCCTGGCTAATATCCCACGTGTCTTTCAGTATATTTCCTTCGTTATCAATATACAACCCAAGATCCAACCCGATGCCAAATTTTCCAAAAGAGAATTCAGGACGCAAAGAAAATTGGTTATACATTGTTTCATCAATAGTCGCTGAACCAATGCTAAGCCCCATACTAAACGATTTGCCAGATTGTGCTTTCTCTAACATTTCTTCTTCAGGCTCTGATGGTTCAACAGGAGAATCCTCAATTGGTTCCTCCTCTATCTCCTTTATTTCCTCTTCAAATTCCGGTGCAGGTTCTTGTTCAATTTGTTTTTTCTCAACTTTTTTTGGTTCTTCCTTGATATCTTCTTTTATTTCTTCCCCCCGTGGAAGCTCTTCTACTTCAGGATCTGGATCTTCCGGGTATTCATTCGGGGTTGCAGGTGCCTGAATAATGTTTCCTGCTATATCGGAAATAACTTTTGTCCCTGGTGTCAATGAAACAGTTTTACCCGTTACCAGATTCATAACCTCTACTCTTCCTTCCATTCCATAAAATTGATCAACACCAGATGGATTTACAACTACAGCGAATTTTGTTCCCTTTACCGATGCAACTGATACAGGAGTTTCTATACGAAATGCTTTTGAATTATTTTGTGTTTTTATATCATTTAAAAGGGTACCTAATTCAATATTTACAGTACGCGTATTTGGGGTATCAATAAATTGAAACCGGGTATTTTCCTTTATTTTAACAATAGAACGGTCATCTAAATAAACTACCGCTGCAAATTCCTGACTTCCCACTTCGCACGCATCACCATTATTGATTTCGACCCCCGGTTTAGCAACTTTGTCATACCCAGAGCTGCCCAGTCTTTTTATCATAACCTCACCTTTGGTTTTTATCATGCGGGCAATCGTTTCAGACTGTACCACTTCCAGAATAGAAAGAGATAAAAAGATGATTATTGTACCACTGTATTTTGAAAATATACTCATGTTTTCGTAAAATATTTCATCTGATCATAATAATTTAGTGAAAATATTATTCATTTATTTTAAATAAGTCATTAGAGTTTTTACAAAATTGGTAGCGAAAAGTTAATTATATTTGTTTTATTATTATACATTTGACTGCAAATAATCTCTCACTAAAAATACAATGGATTCATAGTTGTGATTTGTTGCTGTCATCATCCCAATCTCACACGTACGGCTGGAGGAGTAGCCATTGACTTTTATACTAATATTTTTTAGAGATTTCACCTCATCTTTTGTAGCAAATTTTGTTAATTCAGGTAAAAGTAATCCCCTGTCACCAGCGAAGCCACAACAACCATAATTTTCAGGAATAATAACCTTTGTCGCGCATTTTTCTGCAAGTGAAATCATTAAATCAACATTTTCCATTTTTTGGGTTGAGCAGGTAGGATGTAAAATTATATCACGATCCAATTGTGGTTGATCTTTTCCTTTCACCAATTCAGTGAGAAAAGGAAGAACATCAACAAAAACTAATTGCTTCCACTTTTCTTGATAAATTTTATCAAGATCTGCTCCAGCCTCTATCAGATGAAAAGAACATTGAGTTGTGTCCACCAAAATAGGGATTTTCCCCTGTTCTGATACTTTAAAAATGAGATCAACAGTTTGTTCAGTCATGGTTTTTCCAGCCTGTATATAGCCTTTTGAGCTAAATGGCATCCCGCAACAGGTTCCTTGTATTTTTTCAGGTATAAATAACTGAATATTTGAGAATTCACATAAGTCAATCAATACCTTGCTTAAAGATTCTCTGGCATTATTTGCACTAATTACCCGACCGACACAGGAAGGATAATAAATGAAATCAATATTATTTTTAAATTCTGAAGCACGTAGGCTAACAGATGGTGTTGATAAATTTTTATTCCATATTGGAGTTGAACGGTTCGTTGCCTTATTTAACACTTTTGATAGTACATGGGGAATAGAATCTCCAATAAACTTGCTCCACCAATGTGTTATAGTGATTAAACCCCGTAAAACTGACTGGGTAAATTTGAAATGATTTTGTATCCAAGCCACACACCAGTTCCCTGCTTTTGAGTGGGAATCTTTCCGTAAAGTTTTCACAAAATTACCTGTGTTTATATTTACGGGGCACATAAGCTCACACAGACCGTCCGAAGCGCAGGTTTTATTGGAATTGTAATCAATATCTTCCAGTATTTTTTTTTGGTTGATTCTAGTATCTTTTTCATTAAGACGTAGTTCTCTTGCAATTACAATCCTTTGTCTTGGTGTCAAACTCAATCCAGCAGAAGGACAAACCGGTTCACAGAATCCGCATTCCACACATAAATCCACGCTATCATCAACAATCGGTATGGGTTTTAAATTTTTTATGTGAAGCTTTTGATCTTTGGTTAATAAAACATCAGGATTTAAAATTCCTTCAGGATCAGCGTTTTGTTTTATTTTCCACATGATTTGATAGAGTTCGCCTCCCCATTCATATTCAACAAAAGGGGCCATATTTCTGCCAGTTCCGTGTTCAGCTTTTAAGGAACCATTAAATTTATCTACAGTCAATTCTGCTATATCTTTCAACAACCCATCAAAACGTTTCACACCGTCAGAACTATTAAAATCCATGGAGGCAGCAAAATGAAGATTTCCCTCTTTGGCATGCCCAAAAATTACTGAGTCATCGTACCTCCACTTTTGACAAATAATACGTAATTCCTTTATAACTTCGGGTAAATCGTTGTAATGGTAACATAAATCTTCTGTGATAACACTTGTGCCTTTGTCTCTCATTGCACCTACCGTGGGATACAGTCCTTTTCTAAGGTTCCATAATTGTATTCGGGTTGCTTCATCTTTAGTAGGTCCAAAAGATAGAACACATCCAACCTTTTGTAATTCAATAGGGATATTTTTGACTAATTTGTCAATAGAGTGTTGATTATACTCTTGGAATTCGAATAATAAGCCTGCCATATCTGTCCGGATAATTTTTGGATCAAATGGTGGAGTTTTTAAATACTGCACCGTTCTCAGAGAAGCATCATCTAATAGTTCAACTGCATCTGCTCCAGCATCGATTAACATTGGAAGGGCTTGAATGGTTTTATCAACAGAGTCAAACAAAACAAGCCCTGTTGTTTTAAGTGGTGGATCTGGAACTGTATTTAAAGTTACCTGAGAGATAAAAGCCAGTGTACCTTCTGCACCTACTAATAAATGGGCAAATATATCCAAGGGATGTTCATAGTCAAGAAAAGAATTAAGAGAATACCCTAACGTATTCTTAATACGATATTTAGCCCGAATTTTATTAACCAGATTATGATTGGATTCTATCTCACGTTTACATTGGAGTAGAGCTTCAGAAAGGACAGATTCCTTTTCAGTAAATATTTGGTAATGGCTTTGAACTGATGTGTCGTAGGTATGTCCACTTGATAAAATAAAGCGAATCGAGTCCAGGGTATGGTAAGTATTATTATCAACTCCGCACACCATTCCGGAGGAATTGTTTGATACAATACCTCCGATTCTCGCTACATTTATTGAAGCTGGATCAGGCCCTATAATTCGCTGGTATGGCTTAAGGTATATATTGGCTCTTGCTCCGATTACTCCAGGTTGAAGTTCTATTTGTTTCCCTGAGTTCATTTCTTTGTGTTGTTCCCAATTTTGGATGATTTCAGCAATAATTCCTTCAGTAATAGATTGCCCAGATAAGGATGTACCACCAGCACGAAAGGTAACCGGTGTATGCATATCCCGACAATATTCTAATAGAGATTTAACTTCCTTCTCATCCTGCGGGCGGACCACAGATTTAGGAACAAGACGATACATACTGGCATCATGTGAATAAGCCAAACGAAAAATTGGATTATCTAATAAACGTTCTTTGGGAAATATCTTAGAAAGATTCATAAAATACAGTGGTGCACTTAATATTTAATGAGTGATACCCTAAGAAATATTACAGTGTTCCTGAAAATTTTCAGGAACAGGAATAGATCGGTTATTCCTATAGTCATAAGTAACCATTATAAATTTAGCCTGAAGAATGAGGGCGTTTTCCCCTTCTTTAAATATGGCTGTCGAAATGTCAAAACTTTTATTACCCACCCTGGAAATCCGTTGACCCACATCAAAATGAGCAGGATGGATGGCCTGCTCCAGATATTCCACTTTCATTGATACAAGAATGGTACTGATTTCCTGGTCCCATCTATGCATACCATACCCAAGGTCTTTGTAGAAATTTAGACGGGCTGTTTCCATGTAAGAAAGATAAGCCGCATGATTTATGTGGCGTAAACCGTCCATGTCAATCCAGCGGGTTGAAATTTTTGACCAAAAGTCAAAATCGTTTCGGTTAGAGAATTTTGATTTCATAAAATGAATTTATGTGCGTCTGTCTTTTCTAGAACGTCTTTCTTTTCCACCTCTATTGTTAAAAGTGACTGATTTCTCTTTCATTCTCCGATGTAATTGCCTTCTGTCGGATTGTCGTCTTTCTTTATTCATTTGATCCTTTCTTATTAAGGATTTGATTACAATATGGTAATCTTTATATATCTAACTGATTAAGTAGGATCGAAATAATTTTCTCCTGCGATGGTCTTGGTGCATCGGCAGAGATTATCTTTCCTTCCGGGTCTATGAGGATGAATCGTGGAATAGAGTTCACTAAATAGTTTTTTATAAATTCAGAATTCCAATCCTTATCTGAAAATAATTGAATGCCAGACAATTCTTTTTCTGCAACCATCTCTTTCCAGATATTATGATCTTTTTCTGAATCAATAGATATACTGACAAATGTTATCTTCTTTTCATGATACTTATCTTCCAATTTTTTCACGAAGGGAATTTCTGCTTTGCAGGGTTCGCACCAGGTAGCCCAAATATCAATATAGACATATCTCCCCTGTAAATCATCTAATGAAGTAGTCTTACCATTATAATTTTCATAATTGGCAAATTTTGGAGAATCCATTCCTTCGGCGAGCGTTTCACCCATAAGTATTTTTCGATTGTACTCCTGTTCAATTCTTTGGATCAGTCGGCTTCTGTTTTCCTGTTCGCCCGCAACAAGGTTGGTGTCAATCCCCTGAACATTTTCAAGTAGCTCTATAAATTCTTTTTCAATCTGCGTGATTTTTTCTTTAAAGACTCTCTGTTGTAGATTGAAAATAGATTCATCAGAATAAACTTGTTCCTGAAGTAAATATTTCTGTGCAAGATAATTATTATTTACGGATCCTTTTCCTGTATATCGTATGGACTCATCAAATTCTAGTGTGTTTAAATTGAGGTTTAGGTTATACCCATTTCTCAAGAATAATGAGGTATATTCATTCCCATCAGAAAATGAATAAAAATACTGTTCCGCTGGAATTCTTAATGTGTCGGAAAAACTGCCATCACCCAGCAATTCTATTTTTTTTGTAAACTCTTTACCCTGAATAATTATTTCGTTGCCATTTGGATTCAAAATCTTGCCGGAGAAAGTGACAAATGTTTCTGATAATTTTTCACCAACCAGAATAACAAATGCTGCCAAGACTATAATCAGTTTTTTCATAGAAGGTCCAAAATGAAGATGGTATAAATTAACCCTAGAGTGTGTATGAAACCAATTGATAGTAAATATCCAGATTTTTTCCTTTAGTAACTCTTCCTTTTTTCTTGTCGTTTCGCTACAAGATCGGGCGATGCATAATACGTAATATAGATTTTGGTAGTATCTTTGTATATTCGAATCTAAAAATGGGTGACTTTAACTGTGAATTATTGGTTGATTAAGCGTGTTACACCACTATTGTTGATTGGACTGGCCTGGGGGCAGGACTGTACTGCATCTGATGATACACCTGGTATTACACTAATGAACGAATGCTATTCTATTGAGAATACAACTGCAATTGATAGGTCCGGGGAGAACTTACCAGGTACAATTTCACCTGGGATAGGGCTTCTGACCAATCTAACTTACCTGAATTTATGCTGTAATCAGCTCACGGGGGATATACCACCGGAAATAGGGAACCTGATCAATCTAACTTATATGGATTTACATTGGAATCAGCTCACAGTTATCCCTCCGGAGATAGGGAATCTGATAAATTTGACTCATTTGGATCTAAAGATGGCAGTAACCGGACCCCATACTGGTGATGCGATTCCACCAGAGATGGGTAATTTGACCAGCCTGACCTATTTGGATCTATCTGATAATGAACTGGGCTGTCATAATTATGATTGGCTGGATGACTGGCAGACAGATAATTGTAATCAACATTGTGATGATACAAATGAATGCACCGCAGCAATTCCTCCTGAGATTGGGAACCTGACTAATTTGGAAGCACTGTTTTTATCAGATAACCATCTCAGCGGAGAAATTCCATCTTCAATTGGTAATTTGGTTAACCTGAAAAGTTTTGGTTTAAAAGAAAATGATTTGAGTGGTTCTATCCCACCAGAGATAGGCAACCTAACTCAACTGCATGTATTAGATTTAAAACTGAATCAGCTTACAGGAGATATCCCAGCTACGATTGGCAACATGACCAATCTGGGCGTTTGGGACGCAGAATGGTATAATCCATCAATGGGCGGCGGTGGAGGCCAGGAAGCTGATTACTGGCCGGCATTTGATTTATCTTATAACCAGCTTGGATGCTATGAATATGATTCTGAATGTGAACCTAGTTCCGATTACAACTCGGGTAATTGTTGTATAACACATTGTATTGATACAGATGCATGTACCGGAGAAATACCCCCTCAAATTGGTAATCTGACAGATTTAGAATATGTCATTTTACCTTTTAATCAGCTCACAGGACCAATACCGCCAGAAATGGGGGATATGACATCTCTGCATTATTTAGATTTACGATATAATCATCTCAATGGGGAAATCCCTGAAGAGCTTGGAGACCTTTCCAATATGGGTATGATGTGGTTATATAGTAACAATCTCAGAGGTGAGATACCGGATGCATTATGTAATATTGACGTTTGCGGGCTCGATTGCAATAATTCAGGTAATGTGTTTGGCGATAACTATTTTTGTCCACCAGTTCCGGACTGTTTTCCAGAAAGTGTGATTTTAGGGATAGGCGAATACTGCAATTCCTATCCCGACTGTCCCGGTGGATATACGCCTATAGCTGACCCACCACCAATAAATGGTGGACACATATATGATGGATGGTGTTTTTATCAATCTGATTTGGATAATCTCCAAGATTTTATTGATGTGAATGCCAGTTTGAGCGGAGAACAACCAATAGAAATAGGTGAGCAAAATTGGATGGATTGGCCCGATAGCTATGGGAGATTAAGTCGTTTGGATTTTTCCAATGAGACTAATGAAATCACTACTATTCCAGAGAGTATAGGTAATTTAGATGAATTGGAGGTTGTTAATTTTTCCAATACCCAAATAACTACTATTCCAGCAAGTTTAGGTAATTTAAGTGAATTAAAGACAATAACATGGGAGAATGGCCAACTTACAGGTTCAATTCCACCAGAGTTGGGTAACCTAACAAACCTTATGTATCTGCAGTTGTATGATAATCAACTCACAGGTTCTATCCCAGTAGAGTTAGGGAATACTAATTTGCATTCATTGGATTTAAGAAATAATCAACTCTCAGGTGAAGTGCCACTGGAAATATGGAATATGGAAGCTTTTTACGAAAGCGGGACACCCTATGGAGACCTAAGAAGAATTTATCTTAGACATAATCAATTCACAGGTGTATTACCGGAGGATCTGTGTGAGATAGATTTACGTTGGAATAGTTATAACTTTATTGATATCCGAAATAATTCATTCTGCCCTGATTATCCATCCTGTCTAGAAACTCATATGGGTAGTCAAGACACCTCGTTATGTGATGAAACACTTGGTTGTATGGATGCCACAGCGTGTAATTATAATCCAGATGCAACCGTAGATAATGGAAGCTGTGCATATGAAGTAGACTGTGCCGGTGAATGCGGCGGCAATGCAGAAGTAGACTGTGCCGGTGAATGCGGGGGCAACGCAGAAGTAGACTGTGCCGATGAATGCGGCGGTGACGCTTTAGTCTCAAGCTATTGTGAAGATACGGATGGAGATGGCCTTGGTAATCCTGATTCTATGACATCATATTGCAGCGTGGATGTCCCTGAGGGATGGTTTTTGGATTGTTCCGATATTGAACCAGACTGTCCAACCAATGATACGGACTGTGCCAGTGAATGCGGCGGTGATGCTGTAGAGGATATGTGTGGTATATGTGATAATGATCCTTTAAATGACTGTGTGCAGGATGACTGCGGTGAATGGGGCGGTGATGGCAATTGTGAGATCAATGGCGTCCCGGTGGATTGGATTGGTCATTATAATATTATCTCTGGCGGGGAGAATGCCCTGTGCGCCCGGCAGACCAGCGATGGCGGTTTTATCTTAGCTGGTTCAGCAAATTATCAGGGAATGCTTTTAAAGACCGATGCGGAAGGATTGATGGAATGGAGTCAGGTCTATGAAAACGACGGTGACGATGATGTACTGAAAAGCGTTCTCCAGAGTTCTGACGGGGGGTATATAGCCACCGGTTTATCTGAAGGTCCCTTCCCTGACTTGCAATATCTTTGGGTCATAAAGACGGATGTGTCAGGCAATATTGAGTGGGAATACGAGTTTGGGTCGGCCAATAAAAATGATTGGGGAGAAGATGTTTTGGAAACTCAGGATGGCGGTTTTGTAGTAACTGGAACACAAGACGATGATGGCGACAATGCCAAAGCGATACTGCGTAAATACAGCAGCACCGGATCCTTGCTTTGGAATAAGACATTTTCCAGCTCCAACTATAATGAAGGGATCTCACTCATGGAAACTTCAGATGGCAATCTTGTTTTTGTTGGTTTTTCAGGTACATCCCATGGCGCTTATAAGCATTTTATGGTTAAGGCAGACGCTGATGGAAACCAGATATGGAAGAAACGTTTTGGGGATAATACCCAGCAGTCATTAAATGCTGTCTGTGAAGCACCAGACGGTAATTATGTTGCAGTGGGATATTGCAATAATTACAGTAATGCATATATTGTACAGCGCAGCAGTTCTAATGGAAGTATGCAATGGGATGATTGTTACGATAATGATTTTGAATCGATTAATGACATTATTCCTTCTTCTGGTGGCGGATATTATCTACTGGATGTATCTTCCCGTTTAATAAAGGCAGATAATAATGGAGAGATAATCTGGGATATTCATCTTGGCAATGCAAACCAATCCTTGATTGAGCTGGATGATGGAGATCTTATACTGGGCGGTAACCAATCGTCTATATGGATGTTTCGTTTTGATCCTTCCGCAGCTTTTATTGAATCATCCGTTACAACCACTGTAGATGAAATCGAACTGGATGAAATGGAAACTTTTGAAGATAATTTTGAAGCTTTTATCGAGACAGCTTTGGATTTACCAGATGAAACTATGGAAGTGATAAATGTTACTGAAACATCATCAAGAGATCCTGTAGGAATTATCGTTGACTTTACCATTACTCTCACAGAAGAAGATTGGGCAAATATGGACTATGATTCATTTGATGACATAGC
>NYYF01000065.1 GCA_002686675.1 Fidelibacterota bacterium | reverse complement strand
GCTTCGGGCCATGCACCACCTAAGGCGATACCAAACACAATGCCAATGAGGATTTGCCAATGAAGTTTCAGTTTAAACATGAATATTCTTTATTTAGAGTAATATATTGGTTAAAGGTACTGCAAATTGTGGAAATAAAAAAAGGCCGAAAGAAATCAGATCATACAGTAATCAAGCATCTGATATCACTTCCTGATTACAAAAACAGTCAATGGCTTAAGGACGTTGATGCCAATGACAAAATATTGCTAATACACATATAAGAACGGAAAATTTTGGTGTCTATGGCGATTGGACACACCTTTTACCATTCCGAATAGAGAAGTTAAGCCAACTTGCACAGATGGTACTGCCCTTTTGAGAGTGGGAGAGTATGTGGATGCCACCTTTTATATCTAAATTTAAAATGTTATGTTGTCAAGATTGACATTTCCACCGGAGAGTATAACCCCAATATTTTTGGAGTTCAGATCCGAACTTTTATTAATGAGTGCAGCGAAGGCAACTGCTGATGAAGGTTCAATGACAATTTTTAAGCGAGACCAGATCAATTTAAGCGCAGATAAAATTTGATCCTCGGTTACCAAAACAATTTCTTCAATCCCATTTTGAATAATTGGAAAGTTAATATCACCTAATTGGGTTTTTAACCCATCTGCTATGGTATCTGTAGTTTCATTGGTTTCAATTCTGCCAGATTTTAAAGATCTAAAAGCATCATCTACATTTTCTGGTTCACCACCATATATTTTACAATTAGGTGATTTTTGCTGTACGGCTAAAATTGTTCCAGCAACTAATCCACCACCGCCAACTGGTGTGAAAATGGCGTCTAGGTTTGAATATTTTTCTAACAACTCAAAAGCCGCTGTACCCTGCCCCTTAATAACATCTAAATCATTAGAGGGATGAATGAAAGTAGCACCATTTTCTATCGATATTCGCTCAGCATTAGTTTTTCTATCTTTCAAAGTTGGTAGACAAATAGTAACCTCTCCTCCATATCCCTTGACAGCATCAATCTTCACTTTTGGAGCAGATGATGGCATCACAATATATGCTTTTATACCTAATTTGTTTGCAGCAAGAGAAAGGGCCTGAGCAAAATTTCCTGAAGAGTGAGTTACAACACCCTTATCTTTTTGTTCTTCGGACAAGTTAAGAATGGCGTTCATTGCTCCTCTCATCTTAAATGCGCCCATTTTCTGAAAATTTTCACATTTAAAAAATATATCGCAACCGACAATCTCATTTAAAAGAGTAGATGTCAAAATCGGAGTTTCATGAATGTATGGCTTGATTTTTTTTGCTACATTTTTGATTGTTGTCATAATGATCTAGAATTTGAAATATAAAAATACAAAAAACAGGCCTGACAAATGATAATACATTTTGGATGTTTGAATTAATAATTACCAACCATTGAAATTCTAGAAACGTTTATAATATAGAGATAGGAAAAAAAGAAAGAATAATAGCTAAGGATTGGATTGAAAGCACATTATAGATAAAAAAAAAGGGCAGCATATTGCCACCCTTTCTTTTCATATTTCGGGAGTTTATTAAAAGAAGGAAACAACCCCTACACCCAGTGTGATCCCACCGGCTTTATTATCACCCATTCCCATCGTATAGTTTCCGTTAACATCCAGGAAAACGCTTTCACTCAACCCATTTAAATATCCACCTCTAATGTTTAGATTAGTACTGGCCTCTCCTCCCTCTGGAGTAGAGGAGTTATAGGCAGCACCAGCATAGATGTTACTATTTATATAATAGTAGCCACCAAGACCGAAACCAGTATTTGTTTCTCCGTCTCCTGCTGGGGGCGTATACGACGACATAGTGAAATTAACACTCACCGCTATTTTGTCCGCAACAAAATAGCTGACTTCAGGGTTAATGGTCATCAATGATCCTGCATCTTCTCCATCATAGGACATCTTAGCATACGTGAATCCACCGCTACGGATTTGGTCCCTTTTGTAAACTGGGCAGTAGCCATACCCACGCAAAGGACACTGACTATTGTTAACTTAAGGTATTTCATGGTACCTCCTTGGTTTGGTTATTGGTATGTGGTTACCACTCATTAACACCACAATATTTTAATAATTTCAGTGAAAAGAGCAACTCTACCTAAGGTTATACTTTAAATTGATCAGAGTGCAAGAAATATTTTAATTCTGGTTCTAAGCCAAAATCTAAAACAATTGACCGATATTAATTACACCCTACAATCAATTCTTATTTAAATATTTTTTATTCTTTTTAACTGATTCTTTGATTCACTTTTCAAGCAACTCAGAGAAAGCATATATACAGGTTCACGTATTGGATACGAAATTATGTTTTCTGGAGATGATGATTTCAAAGGCGACAATGATCTAAAAGGTGGAATCGGGTGGGGTGCGCATTTTGGATATAACATAAATGATCAAATGGGAGTTGAGCTTAGCTATAATTCAAACGATGGGACAATGGATGCCGGAGGTACTGACGTTACCTTCAGATACACTCGAGTACGTATCTCTTTTCTTTAATAAGGGAGAGAGTTGTGTCGGTTTATCAACTTGTATCAAAGACAGGGGTAAACATAAAGTTACCGGCGTGATTGGAGCTTGGCTAAAAGTCTCAAAAGTTCAAGATAGAGCCAGATTAATGTGACCATAAGCCCGAAGGCACCATACCATTCCATATATTTAGGAGCGCCCTGTTCTGCCCCCTCTTCAATAAAATCAAAATCCATCACCAGATTCAAGGCTGCAATGACAACTACAACCAAACTGAAAATAATACTGAAGGTTGAATTCCCATGAATAGCAGACATATGGATACCAAAGAAACCTAAAATAAAACTTATAAGATAAATAAATGCAATTCCTCCGGTAGCAGCGACAACGCCAAGCTTAAAATTTTCTGTAGCTTTTATCAAACCGGAACGGTAAGCAAGTAAAAGAGCGCCAAGCGTTCCGAAGGTTAAGAACACAGCCTGCTGAACAATTCCAGGGTAGGCGCTTTCAAAAAACTTTGATAAGCCACCCAGCGCTAATCCTTCCAACAGTGCATACCCAGGGACGGTGTAGGGCGCTAAATGTTTCTTAAATACAGTAATTAAGGCCACAATAAAACCGCCAACGAAGCCCATCATCATAAATCCGCTTACCTTAGGATCTCCCACAGGCAAATTCCAGGTGTAAATTGCAGTGGTCATAAGGAGCAGCAGAGAAAGAGCTGTCTTATTGACTGTACCGCCAATCGTCATGGTGGATTCAGATGCTTGTGCTAATTGAGCGAAGGTATTTTTATTTAAGGCAGGATTACCAGAACGCAACGCTAAATGTCTGTTCATATTTCCCTCTGTATTTTCATTAATATCATCAATAAATAATTTATATTAAAATATTTTGAATATACTTATTGAATTCGACTCTGCAGCTCTGAAAGAATATTATCTGTAGAAATACGAACTTGGTCCATGGTGTCTCTATCCCTCAGGGTAACAGTTCCATCTTCTGTTGTTTGATGGTCTACCGTAACTCCATAGGGTGTTCCCGCTTCATCCTGCCTGCGGTACCGCCGGCCTATAGATCCCCCCTGGTCAAAATAGGCGCTGTATTTTGTCCGGATATCTTCAACAATTTTCTGAGCAATTTCCGGCAAACCGTCCTTTTTTACCAAAGGAAACACTGCACAGATAATTGGAGCAATTTTCGGGTCAAGTTTTAAAACAATCCGTTTTTCATCACGGACTTCCTCCTCGCAATACGCATCCACGAGGCATGTGAGAAAGGTCCTGTCCACACCTGCGGAAGACTCCACCACAGCAGGAATGATCCGTTCATTTGTTTGGGGATCAAAATACTGTTGTTTTTTTCCGCTGTATTCATTGTGCTGGTCCAGATCAAAAGTACCCCGGTCTGCAATCCCTTCAAGTTCAGACCAGCCAAACGGGAATTCATACTCCACATCGAAACATGCTGTGGAGTAATGAGCAAGTTCATCTTTATCATGAGGACGCAATCGGAGTTTTTCCGGATTAATTCCTAATTTCTTAAACCAGTTCAATCGTTCCTCACACCAATAGTCCAGCCATTTTTTATTTTCGCCAGGATGGATGAAAAACTCTAATTCCATCTGTTCAAATTCCCTGGTACGAAACAAAAAATTCCCTGTGGTGATCTCATTCCGGAATGCCTTCCCTAATTGAGCAATTCCGAACGGCAGTTTTTGACGGGAAGTTCCCTGAACATTCATGAAATTAACAAAAATTCCCTGGGCAGTCTCCGGCCGTAGATACGTAATTTCCCCCGAATCCTCTACTGGCCCGATAGTTGTTTTAAACATGAGATTAAACTGGCGGGGTTCCGTCCAGTCTTTTTTCCCGCACCTTTCACAGGGTTTATTGAGATCAACATGATCTGCCCTGTAACGGGCTTTACAATTTTTGCAGTCAACCAAAGGATCGTGAAAATTTGAAACATGACCGCTTGCTTCCCACGTTTTTGGATGCATGAGTATGGCAGCATCCATACCCACGACATTTTCCCGGGAAGTAACAACGTCGTGCCACCAGAAGTCCTTGATTTTTTGCTTCATTTCTACGCCATATGGTCCGTAATCCCAAGTCGATCCCAAGCCTCCGTAAATCTCGGAACTCTGAAAAATAAAACCGCGTCGTTTACACAATGAAACGATATTTTCAATTGATCTTAAATCCATAAAATGCCTTTTAACTCAACAATAATATATTCACACAGAATAAATCATTTTGATTTTTTTCTTCTTCTCTTTTTTGGCGGTGCTGCACGCCTTTTATTGATCAGTTCTGTAGCTTCTTCCAGTGAAAGAGTGTCAGGATTCGATTCCTTCGGTATGGATGCGTTGACTTTTCCGTCTGTGACATACGGCCCATACCTTCCATCCTTGAGCACAAGGTCTTCTCCAGTTTCAGGGTGAACCCCTACTGTCTTGAGTTCCACAGATCCTTTTTTCCTTTTAGCAAGGAGAGAAAGAGCCTCATCAAGCTTCACGGTAAGCGGAGATAACGGCGGAAACAGTTTTGCGTTAGTTTTCCCACTTTTGATATAGGGTCCATACCGTCCAAAATCAGCAGTGACCGGTTCCCCTGTTTCCGGATGGTTGCCCAGGGTTTTAGGCAGAGAAAGCAGTTGAAGAGCAACATTCAGATCGATAGGATCTGATAACATACTTTTCGGAATGGATTTCCTGGTTTTTGAATCACCCAGTTGGACATACAGCCCGTACTTACCATCTTTTAAATACACTGGATCACCGTTCTCTGGATCAGTTCCAAGCGGGGCGTCTGCTTTCTCAGCCTCCTCTAGAAGTTCTTGCGCTTTTTCCAAAGTCAAATCTCCCAGGGCTACACTGAATGGAATTGTTTTCGTTTTCTCACCCTTTTTGAGATAAGGACCATACAGACCAATTCTGGCATGAACTGCATTTTCATCTTCAGGCCAATTATCAATCGCACACGCTTTTCTGATATCAATATCTGCCTCAAGCATCTTTTCAAGTCCTATAGTTTTCTCATTCCCAAAATAAAAGGATTTCATGAATGGAAAAGCGTCTAATTCTCCCCGGGCGATAGCATCTAAACTGTCTTCCATCTTGGATGTAAATTCTGTATTTACCAATGACTCAAAGTGGTTTTCAAGCAGTTGAGTCACAGCTACTGAAAGAAAAGTGGGAATCAGGGAGCCCTTTACATTTCTAACATATTCCCGAAATATGATGGTGTCAATAATGGATGCATACGTTGAAGGTCTCCCAATGCCTTTTGCTTCCAATGCTTTCACAAGAGAAGCTTCTGTGTATCTCGCTGGGGGTTTTGTATTGTGCTCTACAGCAGAAAGATCATCACAGTGAATTTTGTCATTTACATTTACATCTGGAAGAATTGTTTCCTTGTCAGCCAGTTTTGCCTTAGGATCATCTTTGCCTTCAACATATGCACGCATATATCCGGGAAAAAGGATGACCTTCCCCCGGGAACGAAATAGAGCATTCTGGTTCGAAATGAACAGTGTAGTCTGTTTCATTTTCGCTGGCACCATTTGACTCGCCATGGTTCGTTTCCAGATCAAATCGTACAATTTGGAAGCATCGTCCCCCAGTGCACCGGAGACTGTGTCCATTGAAGTGAATACTCGGCCTGCCGGACGAATTGCTTCGTGAGCTTCCTGAGCATTTTTCACTTTGGTTGCGTACTGAATTGGTTTGGAAGGCAAATATTCTTTCCCATACAGCCTGTCAATATCTGATCTGGCAGCATTCAATGCTTCACCTGATAAATGTGTGGAATCTGTCCGCATATACGTAATAAACCCTGCCTCATACAGCCGTTGAGCAATTCTCATGGTGTTTTTGGCAGTGTACCTGAGTTTCCTTCCTGCCTCCTGCTGAAGAGTGCTGGTTGTAAATGGAGGATATGGTTTAGAGGTTCTTGGTTTTTCCTCAATATCGGAAACAACCCATGGTCCCGGTTTAAGTTCTTCCAAAAGAGCGTTGGCTTGTGACTCTGTGAGAAGAAGCACCTCTTGATTTTTCAGTTGGCCTGTTTCCCTTTCAAAATCTTTTCCTATTGCAAGGTTTTGATCATTCAGTTTGAAAAGGATCGATTCAAAATTTTCTGAATTTTCGGTTTTCAAGACGGCTTTCAGATCAAAATAATTCGCCTGTTTAAATCGTGCTCTTTGCCGTTCCCTGTCAACCATAATCTTCACCGCTGCAGATTGGACACGACCGGCAGACAAAGTTGTTTTGACAAATTTCATATTTTTCTGGAGAGTTCCCCATAATACTGGTGAAATCGAATAACCCACCAATCGGTCAATAATACGGCGGGTCATTTGGGCTGAAATCAAATTCGTATTTAGGGGCTTGGGCTGACCCAAGGCATTCTTAACAGCTGTTTTAGTTATTTCCAAAAACTGAATCCGTTCGATAGTAGCCTGAGGAATTTCCTGGGTAATATGATCCGCAATTGCTTCACCTTCCCTGTCGGGATCCATGGCAAGAATTACTTTGGAAGCAGTTTTCGCTTTGGATTTGAGCTCCTGTATAAACTGTTTCCTATCGGGAAGAACTTCCAGGGTGGCCTTAAAGTTATTGTGAACATCAATATTCAAAGCATTCTTGGGGAGATCCTTAACATGTCCTACACATGCAAGAACTTCAAAATCCCCATCAAGATATTTTGAGATAGTTCTGGCCTTGGAAGGTGATTCCACAACTAATATTGGTTTTTTACTCATTTCAAGACATAATTATCAAGTGAACAAGAAAGTTATTCATAATGCACATTTTCGCGTGTGCGTATTAATGTAAAGGAAAAATATTATAAATTCAAGCCAACAATGTAATCAACAAGAGAATCCTGCCTGATTTCAGATTGGTCACCCGTGCGAAAATCTTTAACCTGAACATTTTGATTCTCCATTTCCTTTTCGCCTATGATCGCCGCTATCTTCACCCCGGTACGATTTGCATCACGCAATTGGGCTTTCAGGCTTCGGCGGAGCATGTCCGTTTCAGTTGCCAATCCTTTTTGCCTCAGTGTCTCTGCTAAAGTGAGAGCCACCATTCTGGATACATCACCTAAACAGACAATGTAAATGTCTGTGTTTTCCGGTTTAGCATTTGAATCAGAACTCTCCAATACAAGCATGATCCGTTCTACACCGGCAGCAAAACCAACTGCAGGAACCGGTTTTCCACCCAAAGTTTCTACAAGGTGATCATACCGGCCACCTCCACAGATAGCATTCTGTGCTCCAAGAGCATCGGACGTGATTTCAAATGTGGTACGGGTATAATAATCCAGCCCCCGAACCATCCGGGGATCCAGTTCGTATGGAATATCACATTCGTTTAATACCGCCTTGACCTCCTCAAAATGCTTCAAATCTTCATCTGATAGATAGTCACTAATAACCGGTGCATTTCTTAATAATGCTATTTCGTGAGGAACTTTTGTATCAAGAATACGGAGAGGATTTGTCTCAAATCGTTTTTGGCTTGTTTCCGACAGATCAGGAAGATAAGGGCGAAGAAAGTCCTGGAGGCTTTCCCGATAAACAGTTCTGCATTCCGGATATCCGATGCTGTTCAGTTTCAATGTAAGATCAGTTAATCCCAATTCCCTGAAAAAATTATATGCTAAGATAATGACTTCTCCGTCTTGTTCCGGGAATTCTGATCCAAAAGATTCTACCCCGATCTGGTGAAATTGCCGCCAGCGCCCTTTTTGAGGGCGATCGCGTCTGAACAGGGCATCCATATAATATAATTTTGTTATGGGGGATGTCCCTTGGAGATTGTGCTGGATAAATGATCGGACAACCGGTGCAGTTAATTCCGGCTTCAAAGTGAGATGTGTTCCCCCTTGGTCCATCCAGCTGTACATCTCTTTTGAGACTATGTCCATATCTTCTCCGACACTCCGGGAAAATAGTTCTGTCTCTTCAAACGCCGGTGTACGGATTTCCCTGTATCCGTACAGGGACATAAAATTATGAAGGGATGTCTCCAGCTGTCTCCATTTCCAGGATTGGTCCGGCAGAATATCGTGAGTGCCTTTAATAGACTGAATTTGTTTTGGGGACACGAAAGTTATCCTAGAATTTCACTGAGAATTTCATCAGCCTCTTTTTTGTGGTTCTCAGGGACGTAAATAGTAACGTTGCTTCCAGCAAGATTTACTGCAGTAATGCCGAAAGCGGAACCCGCCCAGTCAGATTTAATGTAATTAGGAATATTTTTTGATTGTAGCACCTCCGCTACCATCTCGGCATAGATCTGACCCGGAACGGAACGTAATTTAACCCAGATAATTTCCTGAAGGGGTAGCTCAAAGGGTTCGGTGTCTACCAAGGAGACGTTACAATCTGCACAGACTTCAATCCCTTCAAGATATTCAGCATGACAATTGGGACAAACCATATTTATTAGCCTTATTTACTCTTAGAATTTCTCACATTCGGGATAGAGAAGGAACTGAAAATTTTGCTTTATTTCATAAAACTTAAAATAAGAGCAGCCTGTTTAAAAATTCGCCCTGCGTTGGAAAATTCCTCCCCTTTGTTCAAATTTCAATTCCTCTAGAGTTGGAGATTTCACATTAATTTTTAAATAGATTCCCTGTCCAAATCCGCTAGGAGTCCAATTAATGGACATCTCCCAACAGTGGAGATCCCTATAGATAGAAAAACTATGATTAACCATATCCCTGCTTTCAAGATCAAACCGTGCATTATAATTTACTCGCCAGTATTTTGTGATCTGTATAGAAGAGCTCGTGTTCATCCAAAAACTTTTGAGAGGATTATCAGGATTGGCATTGTTATAAGAATAACTCAAACTAACATTCGTGTTCCAGAGTTTATCGCCACCCGTAGAACTTTGGGAACTAGGGAAAGAACTGAAATCCCCCAAACCCTCTGTTTCTTCAGTCACAGAAGAATCTTCTTCCGCCTCAGGGGTTGTTTCTCCAGCCCATTTGTGGCGCTTTCCTGAAAAACCGAATCCCGTGGAGAACTGGGCATTAATCAATCGTGGTATAATGAAACCATTTTCATTTTTGTTGAACATATTGATTCGTTTATCTTCCTCAAAATTATATTTATAAAAATCATGCGTCATCCGAATATCCAGGGATAATTTCTCCCCAATTTTTGTTCGAATTGATGACTGTAAATTCGCTAACTGAAATTCCTCCGCAACAAAGTTATAACTGGTAGACACCCTCCAGCTGAATAGATCAATTTTCTTTTCTTCTTCTAAAGATTTCACTTTTGCTTGGAATACATTATTTACGGAAATATTCATGGACTGCCGTTCAGTTTTGGGCGTCCCGCCGGCCATGGTTCCGCTGAAACGGTCATGAAGAATTTCATTTCCAGCAGTATCAATTATCGTTTGAAAATAGCCAAGGTCCATGCCGAACAATGGTTTAGAAAAATCAGGTGTGTACGAGTATCCCACGGAAGGAGTCATAACATGACGAATACTTTTTACTTCTGCAATATTAATCGG
>NYYF01000064.1 GCA_002686675.1 Fidelibacterota bacterium | reverse complement strand
TAAAAAGTGGACACACAAATGGTGGACACAAACCAATTTTTGATAAATGAAGAATAATTATTTTTTGGTAATTATTGTAAGATTTGATCCATGGGTGTAGACTTTCGCCGTATAATACAGGATTATGTTAAGATTTAATTTTTTAAAGGAGGACTTATCATGAAACTTTCTACCTTTCACACGACTTCAGATAAAGTATTTGAACAACCCTTTCCTGATCTGGACTCTGAAGATACTCTAATCCTCCTATTTGCTGATAGCGCACTATTGGATGATGATTCAATATTGGATCCATTGAAAGATTATTTTCCCACATCAAAATTTATAGGTTGTTCAACTGCAGGGGAGATATTTCAAAATACGGTTCAAGACCAAAGTGTGTCTGTTGCTGTAACAAAGTTTGATCATACTAAATTGCAGTCTTTTTCAACTGAGGTTGGATTGCCTGAAAATTCTCGTACTGCCGGAAGACACTTGGCTGATAATCTTTTGGAAGATAATCTGCAGGCTGTTTTTCTTTTATCCGACGGTCTCAATATAAACGGAAGTGAGCTTGTAAAAGGATTCAATGATATTTTACCAAAAAATGTGGTTGTAACCGGTGGACTTGCTGGAGATGGTCCACGCTTTGAGAGAACATGGGTGTTAAATGAAGGACATCCCACACAGAATTGTGTGACAGCGATAGGATTTTATGGAAACATGTTACACTATAATAGTGGTTATAAGGGTGGCTGGGATGTTTTTGGTCCGGAGAGAACAGTCACAAAATCCAAGGGCAATATTTTGTATTCCTTAGATGATAAACCTGCACTGGATCTGTATAAAACTTATTTAGGAGATCTTGCCACTGAGTTGCCTTCATCAGGATTATTATTTCCGCTTTCGATCAGAAAAGACGCTGATGACAGGAATCCATTGGTCAGAACCATCCTTGCTGTTGATGATGATGCGAAGTCACTGACATTTGCCGGGGACATACCGGAAGGATATTTAGCACAATTGATGAAAGCAAACTTTGATAATCTAATTGAGGGTGCGCAAACAGCAGCCATACATACGAACTTTGAGAGCACCAGTAGTGACACATTGGCAATAGGAATCAGTTGTGTTGGCAGAAGATTAGTTCTTAAAGAAAGAGTTGAAGAGGAATTAGAAGCTACTTTAGACGTCCTACCTGATAATACACAGCTTGTTGGTTACTATTCTTATGGGGAGATTTCTCCAAATTTTGTAAACCAAGACTGTGATCTCCACAACCAGACCATGACACTTACTATCATAAGCGAATCATAAATATGCACCGAACATTGACCAGGCAATTGAGAAGGCTTGGGATTGATAACAATATATATCCAGAACAAAGTCAGTGGGGACATTTTTTAAAAATGGTAGAAAATGTGTACGAAGGTGCCGACAGGGACCGCTATCTATCAGAGCGATCACTTGAGATCTCGTCTAATGAACTAATGGAGCTAAATAAACAACTCTCAAAAGCCTCCAGACTTTCCAATGATGCAAACAATGCAAAAAGTCAGTTCCTTGCAAATATGAGCCATGAGCTTCGGTCTCCATTAAATGCTATCATTGGTTTCAGTGAGCTTATCTTGGAAGAATACAATAACCTTGAAGAAGATGAAGTATTATTGGATGTAGAAAGAATTCATTCGTCTGCAAGATACTTGTTAGTAATCATTAATGACATACTGGATCTTTCAAAAATAGAGGCTGGAAAGACAGAGTTGATGTTGGATAATTTTCCACTGTCCGACCTTTTAATGGATATTAAATCTATGGTGCAACCCATGATAGATAAAAATGCCAACCACTTTATTTTGGACCATGATAATAACCTTTATAATGTATTATGGGATGAATTAAAAGTACGGCAGATAATTATAAATCTGATCAGTAATTCTGCCAAGTTTACAAAAAAGGGGAAAATAATTTTAGAAGTAAAAAATTATAGAGAAAAAAATGAGAAATATATATTAATGAAAGTGGTTGACACAGGAATAGGAATGTCTTCTGATGAAATAGAGAATATATTTGCTCCGTTTATTCAAACAAAATCTTCTTCATTTGTAGATCAAAAGGGAACGGGTTTAGGTCTGAGCATTACAAAAAAATATTGCGAAATGATGAATGGGACTGTATCATGTGAGAGTGTACTGGATAAAGGGACCACCTTCACAATAAAAATACCGACAATAATTGATAGAAGAAAACCTGTAAAAGCAAGAAGAAAAAATGATCAGTGAAATCTGTTCTATAATTTCAACCTAAAAAAGAAGAAATAATGACCAAAATCTTACTGGTAGAGGATAACGAATTTAACAGGATAATGCTCAGCAGGAGGTTAGAGTTAAAACAGTATGAAATCATTTGTGCAATTGATGGACAGGAAGCTGTGGATATGACAAAAGCAGAGTTGCCAGACTTGGTACTAATGGACCTAAGCTTGCCAGTGAAAGATGGTTTAACAGCGACTAAAGAGATAAAAGCAAATGAGCTGACACAACATATCCCTGTTATTGCTTTAACAGCACATGCTATGGATGATGATAAAAATGAGGCACTGAGGGCAGGATGTGACGAGTTTGAAACTAAACCAGTTCAGTTTAAACAATTACTAAAAAAAATGGATTCTTTGATTAAAAAATGATTTCTATTGTACTGTTTAACAGTTATTTATTTTTTTCTTTTAGCAAATAATAAGTATTTATCTTACCAACACCTTTGAATTCTTTTTTTCCGCAAGATTCAAAATTATATTGATCTTTTAATTTTTTCATAACAGTTTCAGTTACATGTATTTTACCTGTAGAACCTTGTGACTCCATACGGCTCGCAATATTTACTGTATCACCCCAAAGATCATAGACAAATTTCTTTTTACCAATTACCCCTGCAACGATGGGACCACTATGCATACCGATCCTAATATTGAGCTCACTACCATATGCTTTAATTTCTTCAATATATTTCAGTATGTCAGTTGCCATCTTCATTGCATTTTCAGCATGGGATTTAATTGGTTTTGGAATGCCAGATGCAGCAAGATATGAATCACCAATGGTTTTAATTTTTTCCATACTATAGGCATCACAAAAATCATCAAATTTTCGGAAGATAGTGTTCAAGAGTTCTACCAATGCAGACGGAGATAATTTCTTTGAAAGTCTGGTAAAATTGACCAAATCAGCAAAAAGTATGGTGACATTGTTTAATTTATCCGCTATGGTTGTTTCTCCCAATTTTAATCTTTCTGCTATTTCAGCAGGAAGAATATTGAGAAGAAGTCTCTCTGACTTATCTTTTTCTTCTCTGATCGTGTTTAAATATATTTTTTCCTTATCTTTCAACTTCTTTTTTTCTACGTAGCTGTTTAGACGTGCATTAAGCAAGATTGGTTCAAAGGGCTTTGTTATATAATCATCTGCACCTAATTCGAAGCACCGGAACATACTATCTACTTCATCAAGAGAGGAAAGCATTACAACCGGAATATGGAAATATCTATTATCCGATTTGATAAATTTCAGCACTTCATATCCATTAATATCCGGCATGATAATATCCAGAAGAATTAAATCTATTTCTTTTCCTTCTGCTGTGATAAGCATAAGGGCATCATAGCCATTGAGCGCAGAGAGAACTTTGTGACCAATTTTCTCAAACCGTTTTCTCAATAGTGATATATTACTTTGATTGTCGTCTACGATGAGTATGGTCCCATTTATCAGCTCTTTGTGTTCACCTTGATTCAGTGGCTGAATACTATCCAAAACATCTTGTATCTCTGTCAAAAGGGCGGTGCCCTGAAGTTCAAGGTCCAGGCTCGACAAATCATTAAATTGAAACGATGTTAAAGTGTTTAGTTCATTTTTCAAAAATTGACAGGATTCATGCATAATAGATATATCATCTACATAAATCTTGACCTTTTTCTGATTCTGTTTCATCAACGCTTCAATATGTCCGGACATTGTTCTTAGCTGTCCATCTATAATAGATTTGATTTCACTTCCTATCTTATTGATTTCCCCAATATTTGTGGTTTCTAATCGTTCATTATTAAAAATTTTATCTATTTGTTTGATAATATCATGCCCTGTCTCCTGTATGCTTTCAAGATGGTTCATTCCTTTATGAATTCCATTTTTCTGAAATTCTTCAGTTAACAATTCGCTAAAACCCAAAACCGCATTTATAGGATTTCTCAAATTATGCCGAAGTTTTTTAAAAAAGGTCTTTTTTGTGCGAATATTGACTTTTTTCATAATGTGGCTTTAGAATAATACATTGCTAAAATTTATTAATACATATGCGGATTGTTTCTTATATATCATCGAGTATAATTTAAAATTTAAACATTATATCACTCACTCATGAGAGAATGTTTAAAACAAGAGATGAGATTTTATAATGGCGTCCCCTTTACTAATTATTAACATTATTACATATAGTAAACGATTTTATTGCAGGTACTGCAAGCAATATCGAGATTGTATATCCCTAAGTTGTGGGGATATATTTTAAATATTTAATATATTTTCCAGTTTTCTGTTTTTACTCGAAGCATCCATGGAAAGAGCGCTCTCGTAATGATGCTTCGCTGAATCCAGGTCATTTGTTTTAATACATAACTTACAAATCAAAATATGAATAACAGGTTCATAGGGATACGTCTCTAAGGCACAGAAAAAATGTACTTCCGCAAGGTGATAGTCTTTTGTTCTTTGAAAGTGCTTTCCTAATTCAAGGTTCGCACCGGCATGGTGAATATCCCTTTCCACACAATGAATGAAAGACTTATGAGCGTTTTTATATTTTTGGCGTTTCAGGAAGACTAACCCGAAATAGTAATACACATCTGCATTCAAGGGATCCACCATTTCTGCATCTTCAAAAATCCGAAGAGCTTTTTTGATTTCACCGTTTTCAAAATGGAAGTGTCCCAACTCAATAAGCAGGTTGGATAAATGGCGTTTCTGTTCCAGTTCAAGAAAAAACACTTTTCTAACCAAGCCAAAAAGGTTTTGCCCAGCATAATTTACTTGTTGTTTCTCTAATTCCCTTATCAGCTTTTTGTCTATGCTAATAGCTTTTATTATAAATTTAGTATAATGCGACGGATCTTCCTCTTTCTTGTATTCCCTAGCCAAGCTCACATAAGCATCGGCAAATCTGGGGTCACATTCAATGGCCCGGTGCAAATGATGCAGAACCTTGTTCACGCCATTTCCCTGCTTCTGAACAGCAATGCCAAGCGGTAGTGGGCTTTGGCGTAATCTGGATTTAGTTCAATAGCCTTTAACAGGTGGTTCTCAGCATCCGTATGGTTCCCTTCTTCCTCTAAGAGTAGGGCCATGTGATAGTGAATTTTAGGAAATTTCGGATCCAGTCTCAAAGATTCAATATAATGCTTTTTGGCCAGTTTTAATTCCTTCCTGATGACCGGGGTTCCGTCTTTTTTTAATCGTTGCCCGGAACTGAGCAGATTGGCCAAGTGATAATGAGCCATTAAAAAAGAGGGCTCTATATCAATGGCAGTTAGATAGCATTTCCGGGCATCCAAATAATTACTGGGGTCATTCAGGATAAGTCCTAATTGATAATATCCTTTGGTGAAATTCTGATCCGTTTCAATGGCTTTTTCCATGTAGGCCTTGGCCTCTTCCATAACGTTCAGTTTTTTCATTAACAGTCCCAAGTGATAATAAGCATCCCGGTGTTTATGATTCCGGGCAATGGCTTTCATGTAGTGCTCCTTGGCAGATTCATGGTCTTCTTTTTCTTCAAAGAACTTTGCCAAGTAGTAATAGGCTTCATCGAATTCCTGATTCAGTTCAACTGTTTTGTTCAGGTGAGTAATCCCTTTATCAATATCCTGATTTTCCTTTAGTAGAAGTCCCAGATAAAAATGAGTGAGATAGCTTTTTGAATAATGGGTGAGAGACCGTTTAAAAAATTTAATGGCCTCTTTTTCTTTGCTCCGGGCTTTTGAGACCAGTCCCAGATGATACAGGGCTTTTGAAGATCTAGTGTTTAGCTTCAGCGCAAGCCTTAGATGTTTATTGGCCTCATCATGTTCATCACGGTCTGAGTAAATCATTCCCAGGCGCAGGTGAGCTTTGGAATAGGTATCATCTATCTTCAACACCTTCTCAAAACATGTGACAGCATAGTCTGTTTCCGGCTTGAAAAGCAACGTCCCGTCGCTGTCTTTTTGCATACCTGTCATCACTAGTTTCCCCAGATAATAGTTCGCATCTCCGTAATCAGCCCTGATATCAATAGCTGTCTCATAATTCTTTTTGGCCCGGTCATAATCTTCCGGATCCTTTAGGAGCATGGCCAATTCAAAATAAGCCTCGGCAAAATTCTGGTTTGCCTCAATAGCTTTGGTGAAATGCTCTATAGCCTCTTCATATTTTTTGAGCTTTTTCAGGAACAGTCCGTAATCAAACTGGATTTTAGCATCATCAAATTTTATGGTGACCGCTTTTTCAAACAGGTCCCTAGCTTTTTTATTTTTCCTGTTTTCCGCACTAATTAGGGCAAGTTTATAATAACCCTCAGCATGGTTGTTGTCCAGTTTGACAACTTTATTAAATTGTTCTTCCGCACCTTTAAGCTCTCCTTCAGACAAAAGAAGAGACCCCAGTTCATAGCGGGCATCCAAAAAGTCAGGATCTATCTTAATAGCCTGTCGAAGGTGTATCTTAGCGTCTTTCTTGACCACTTTTTTTATTTTCTTTCCTTGTGCCCGGGTTGCCATCATAGTCCTACTTTGTTTTCATGACCCATACGCCGTCCCATTTACCTTTGGGTGGATTCTTTTTCATGTAGTCGCACCGCTCCACATACATTTTTGAACAGAGGTCATCGGGATTTCCTTTCAACCCTTCCTGAAATAATTTCTTCGCATCATCCCACCGCCCATCCTTATAATATTCAACACCATTGTTGAAATTTCCAAGTACTTCTATCATATTTGGAAAGGTAATCTTATTATGATAATCCAGCACCTCAAAAATACTCACGGGCTGGGTTTTCCCTTTTACAATAACCTTGTCGATCTCTCTCGTACGGTATGTTGCCTTCAGTCCTTCGAACGTATATTCGCTGATGATAATCCGCACTCCATACTGTTTGCAGGCGCTCTCCAGACGTGCTGCCAGGTTCACACCGTCACCTATGACAGTATAGTCCATCCGTTTTGGTGAGCCGATGTTTCCTGAAACAATCGTATCAGTATTTAGACCCATTCCATGATCAATGGCAATCTGCCCCGCTTTGGTCCGTGCGTTATTTAGGATATATAATTCTTCCATCATTTTAATAGCAGCCCGGACACCCCTGTCCGGATCGTCATCATGGGAAACCGGTGTTCCAAAAATAGCCATAATCGCATCACCGATGAATTTGTCCAGCATTCCGCCCTCTTCAGTAATACAATCAACCATGACGGTAAAATATTCGTTAAGAAGTGAGACAGTTCCGGTGGCCCCTAGGGATTCGGTGAGGGTGGTAAAACTACGCACATCAGAGAACAGAACGGTTCCTATGCTTTCCTTCCCGCCCATAATATCCGTTTCCGATTCATCCAACAGTTTGTCCGCAAGGCCTGGGTCCATGTAGCGGGACATGGTAGACTTCATCCTTTTCTCGCTGCTGATATCCTCCACCATTATGAGGGATCCTAGGGATTCGCTTTCCGATCCCAGCAAGGGCAGAACGCTTATGTTCGCTGATACAGTCTCACCGCCTAGTTCCAGTTCAACATCCATGAATGTTTCCTCTTCCTGCTCTTTTTTACTTTCCTCATCATCGTCATCATCTTCTACATCCTGCACTTCCTTTCTTTGAATCTTTTCCACCAACCAAGCATTAGTACCGGTGAACAATTCCTTGATTTCCTTTCCAATGATCTCTTTTAATTTTCCTATCTTTAGGATATTAAGCCCCGCAGGATTACATGTAACGATCTTTCCTTCCTCATCTACGGTAATGACACCGTTCGACATGGAAGATAACATCCCCAGGCTGTAATTTTTCTCGTTCTGGACATCATTGAACAATTTTGCATTTTCGATAGCCATAGAAATTTGAGAAGTAAATGCCGCCAGTCTTTTCTGATCTTCATCCGTAAATGGCCCCTCCCGCTTGTTTAAGACTTGGCAGACCCCGATCCGCTTCCCTTTCTTATTGACCACCGGTGTACAAAGCATGGACCGGGTAAAATATCCTGTGCTTCTATCAAAGCCTGGATTAAAACGAAGATCCGCATAAGCATGGGGAATGTTCAATGCTTGACCAGTAGTGAATACATTGCCCGCAATACCGATATGATTGGGAAACTTTATCACAGATTTTCCGACACCTTCTGCAACCTCCGTATATAATTCACTTGTTTTTTCGTCGTTGATAAACAGGGTGGAGCGTTCTGCATTCAACATTTTTGTTACTGTCCCTATGATTCTCTCAAGGAGGGGTCCCAGTTCTAATTCTGATGAGACTTGGGAAACAATATCCATGAATTCCAGTTCCTGTTTCCTGGTTTTTTCAATCTGTTCCACAATGATATTCCCTTGAATGGCAATTGCCGCCTGCTTTGTCATGGCCTCAAGTATCTCAAGATCATCTTCGTTAAATTTTCCAACAATCTTATTTAGGATCTGTGAAACACCGATCACTTCGCCTCCCACAGTTTTAAGTGGTGCACATAATATACTTTTTGTTCTGTAACCTGTTCTCATATCTACAGATTTATCAAACCGGTCATCCTTGTACGCATCATGGATGATGGCGCCCTCTTTATGACTAAAGGCCCACCCTGCAACGCCCTTTGTATTCATGATCCTGATCTCCCTACGGAAATTCCCCTGGGCAACCCGTGAATAAAGTTCCTTGGAATTTTCATCATTTAAGAAAATGGTTCCCCGCTCAGCACCAAGGGTGGATGTGGTGATCTCTACAAGGGTCTCCAAGGCATTATCCAATGTCTGACTGGCAGCCATATCATTTGTAATCTTCAGTAAGAGTTCATTAAATTTTTCTTTTTTT
>NYYF01000063.1 GCA_002686675.1 Fidelibacterota bacterium | reverse complement strand
TGCTTGAGGACTCGAACGCAACTCTGATACGTTCAACACTTGGGGACATACACACGGGAATCGGCTGGTGTAACCTGCGCCTGTTGCAGGCGGAGAAAGCAAGAGAGCATTTTATCATCAGTCAGGGATATGAATTGTACAGTTTTGGGACAAGTGCGGGATTAATGACAGCTTACTACGAATTAGCACACAGGCAAGATGAAGGAGAAGATAATGGTCCTGATACGACACAGATTAATTTAGCGATTGATATAGGTCATTGGATATTTTCCAGCGGAATGCCTGAGGAATTTGGATACAATGCAACGATAAATGTGGATGACGTGAGACTTCTTATGGGCAAATCTTATTATGCAAAGGGAGACTTGTCTAATAATTCCGACGAGGAGTCAGGCGCTTTATTTTGGATATTTGATTTAAATCGAACACTGTTGGAGATGGGGATCAACCCCACCGGTTGTACTCCCGATTGCCTTGATCCATCCTATTGTTTACCGGACTATTCTCTTTATTTGGGAAATTCGTTTAATCCCAATATGTGGAATTTGTGTGGTAGTGGAGAACAGGATTATGATTCTTTAGACGAATTAATACTAATGATTCTTATGGTTTTAGAGGGGAAGGTATTTGAGGTATCTCCTGCATGATTATGATTGATTGGCAAAATATAAAAACTGTACAAACAACTACAGAAATGAATAGACCCTTGCTGCGGATGTTCTGCAGATGGTTCGTATTCTTTATGATAGCTGTTCCTATGTTTGGGCAGGACGTTACGATGGAGCTGTTTCCTATTGACAATCCCCATACGATTACCAGACTTGACTGGGGCCAGCAATTATTTTGGGTCAGAGTGACTAATAATGAAGACTCACCGATTCAATACAGGATTGTGTACAGGTTACAGATTTCAAACTCACCCCTAATCAGTGGTACCATAATGACTGGCCGCACCCGTGTAGGTACCAAGCAATGGGATGGAGAAAACAGCCAGGGATATTTAGCTTCAAATGGTGGAGAAAACGTTTACAATAATGATTTTTCAAGGATCGATCAGCTTGATGTTGATCCGGGATTCAATGCTATTGTTGCCCGTGCAGGTACATTACCATCTGGGGATTATGAACTGAAAGTAGAACTGCAGGCTAAGCTTTGGAGTGACGATGACGAACTGTATTTTACTGATCCTCCTCCTGTTGAAACAATCTATCACGGATGGAGAATTACAATTCCTGTTCCGCCTCTATTATATTTTCCTTCTGACGAAAGTGCGATTAACCAGACAAATCCAACTTTTTCCTGGTATTCAGTGCAAACAGCTCCTGGTACACAATTCCTATACAATATCCGGATTTGTTTGATAGAAGAAGGACAAAGCAAGGAAGAGGCGATGGAAAACCTGACTCATTGGACAAATGATTGGGACATTGATTACGTCCACCTCGGCGGTCAAGACAATATAAGCTGGACCTATCCTCCAGAAGCAGATCCTTTTGCCATGGGTCGTGAATATGTTTGGCAGGTATCTACTTATAATGAGGGTGGACTTTATGGTTGGGATGTATTCGAGCCAGCAGTAAGTGAAATTTGGTCCTTTAAATTTGGCGAATCACCAGAATTATTATCCCCGGGCCAAGGTGGAATTGAGCCAGGTGTCAGGCCTTCATTTACCTGGGCTCCAGTTATTGGAGCGATGAATTATGAACTCCGGATTGGGGACCGGGATGATCCGTTCGTAGAACTGCCTATCTGGGATGCGGTTTTGACCGATGCATCTTATTTGTATCCCATTGATGCACCTTCTTTGGTTCCCCTGCCTTCATATCCATATTATTGGAAGATCAGGGCAAATCCCCTTGAGCCGATTCCTGGTGAATGGTCGGAGATATTCCAATTTACCATCAGTCCCATTGAACTTACAGAACCTCAGACAGGGACTTCGATATCAACTGTATTACCTAAGTTTGATTGGAGTACCCCTGGAGAATTCGGCGGATATGAAATCAGAATATCACATGGGGATGCTGATCCGGTGACAAACCCAATTTTTTCTCAGGTTTTTGAATTGGTTTCCTTTGAATATCCAGCGGATGCAATCTCATTGGTTCCAGGGAAAACCTATAATTGGATAGTTATTGCTTTTGATCAGGATGAAAATATTTTGGGAACAGCTGAAGATTATACTGGTGTGAGTAGTTTTATTATTGATCCAGTAATAATGTTTGATCCGCCAACGGGAAGTTCAGTCAATTCTTTAATTCCCACATTTTCCTGGGATGTGCCCATAGGAATCAGTGGATTTGAATTTCAAATATCAAGTGAAGAGGATCCTGGATTGGCTAACCCAGAGTATACATATCTGGTATCCAAAGAAAATTATCAACTCAATGCTTCGGAATATCTTTTAGAACTAGGGAGGACATATTTTTGGAGGGTATTACCCTTGGATCCTAATGGAATTATAATGGGTGATATTGATGAATATCCACCATCTGATTTTGTTGTTGAAAACCTGGACACGACAGTTCCTGTTGTGACGGTTTCTATCAATGATGAGACACCTAATATGCCAACTGTATCTTTAGTCTCAGGTGTAGAAGATGCAGATGGTTATGCTTTAACAATTTCTACAGTTGAAGATGTGGTTTGGGAATCATCAGTTATTTCGACCTTTCCATACACTCCAACAAGTAATGATCTATCATTTGCTTTTAATACAGAATATAATATCAAGGCACAGGCGTACAAAAATGATGAATCTCTTGGTGATATGAGCGCTGTGTTTACCTTTACCACTGGAAGTGAGTCTGGTCCTAGGGACCAGCTTGATGAAGAAATAGAGCTTATAATTGATTTTGGTGATTAAAATGTTGAATACCAATAAATTAATATTAGTGCGCTGTAAAATTCGATTTCTTGTTTTATGGTTTTGCATTATTACCTTTGGTTTCTCAGCAACAAGGCCGGTTGCGGTTATGAGCAAGATCATCGGAAATGTTAAAGTAGACCCGGTAACAGATCCAGGCTGGAGAACTGCTACATGGGGAGGTAAATTATTTGATGGGGATCAATTACAGACAGGTGAAGCTTCATTCAGCTCTATTATGTTTCTTGATCGTAGTCTGGTAAAAATACGGGCAAACAGTACGTTTACGATCAAATCCAAAAGAACAGTAAAAAGAGAATTGAATACTGAGATAAATATGAAGGTTGGTGAGTTGAACTTAACAGCTACAAAAGGATCTCAGTTCAAAATTCATACACCCACCAGTGTTGCATCTGTGAAGGGTACAGAGCTTAATCTTCTGGTGAATGAAGATGGAACTAGTGTGTTGACGGTTATTGAGGGAACAGTGGAATTTATGAATGAGATGGGGAAAGTTTTGGCCACAGAAATGACATCCAGTAGTTCAAGTGGAGATGAAGCTCCTTCAAAACCTAAAGAAATTCCAAAAAATGAGTTGCCAACATGGGTAGGTAAGGTGAAGGAGGATTGGCGACTAAACTTATCACCGGATAAACCAGGGGAAAAAGATATTGGGAAACCATTTAATCTTCAAATTACTGTTGAGGATGCCAAAGATGGAAAGATGGCCTTGGATTACAATAATGAGGTGAACCTTTCTTCCAGCGGAGCTGAATTTGTATTTTCTGTTGATGGGGGTCAAAATTGGGCTTCTGATGCGGTAGTAAAGTTGACGAAAGGCAGAGGTGTCATTAAAGGGAAAAGTATTGCATCTGGAAAGTCTGCATTGGCTGTATCTGGAGGAAGCTCATCACCGGGAGAATTAAGTATTAGTACAAAGAAGCAGGAAACTTCGAAGACTAAGACCGAGCAGGCCCTTGAAAAGGTTGATCCTGGATTAACAGAGACACTTGCAGGGAAACGAATAATGGCTAGCTGGGTGAGCAAAGGTACAGGAAGTGTTGAGAGTATTATAGAAGCCATCAATTCCGGCACACTGGAAGTTACATCAAAAGATGTAATTGAAAATCAAGATGGAACTATTCGGGTGATCTTAAGAGTTAATTCCGTCGAAGGATCAAATTCAGGAGAAGAAGAAAGTGATCAGGAAAATGAGTTTTAACAAAAAAATTATCAATATTATAGTTCTGATTTTTTTGTATGGTTTCTTAGGTACAGATATTCTATGTGCTCAAACACTTGTACCTAAAGAATTTTCAACTTCTTCAGCTAATGATTTTACTGATACTGTAATGCCAATAATTTTACACAAACAAGTAACAAAAACGTTTGAGGGACAACCTCTGATCATTGAAGCAATCATAACAGATAATAATGAACTTAAGGATGTGACTCTTTTCTACCGTGCTAGGGGAGAATCAAATTTCCGTAATGAGTTAATGAACCTCGAAGTCAATGATTATCGTTTTGAAATACCTTCAGAGGATATAGGTGTGGAAGGAATAGAATACTATATCGAAGCCGTGGATTCATCTGATAATCGGGCTTATGTGCCTGAAATTGATCCGGAAGATTACCCTTATCAGATTTCTTATGTATCTTTATCTGGACCGAGTGCCCCTGATGTTCTTTTATTAAATCCTGAAGATGGTTCTGCAAATACGGACGGACATCAATTGATTATTATTTCTCTTTATGATGAGGAGGACGATATTGATGTTGCTTCCATAAAGATGGAAGTTGATGGAGTGGATGTGACGGACGGACTAGAAATTAACCAAGACTTGATTTCTTATGTTCCTTCAACAGATTTTGCCCTTGGATCCCATTCCATAAAATTTTACGTCAGTGATCTGATGAAAAATGAATCACCACCCATGTCCTGGACATTTTCCATAAATGAAGAAGCAGAGCTTAAAGTAAAGAAACCCTTTCTTGCTGATGCAAAAATTAAGGGCGTAATAAACTATGAGTCAGAATTTGATGCATTTTCCGGGAAAAACCAGCCAGAAAACAGACCGTCTGACACACAAAAACCAAGTCTAAAGTTGACTTTTAATAAGAAGAATTTAATGGCTACAGTCGGGATTGTATTAAATAAACATTTTGATCCAGCTGCCAATGAGATTGACAAATATAGACAACCACTTGATCGTTTTCGGTTTTCTATTGCAACTCCGTCCATTTCATTTAAGGCTGGTGACCATAACCCATCGTTTTCTGAATTGACATTAAAAGGTGCCCGTGTGCGAGGTACCGTAACAGATCTTCACTATAAAGGCTTGAGCACTCAATTTGTTTATGGCCGTACAAGAGAAATGATATCCGGATTTACGAGTTTTTCTGGTGATAGTTCTATTTATAATAAAGGTACCTTTAGCAGAAAAATAATTGGATTAAGTACACAGTTTAATTATCATGATATTGTTGAGCTCGGTGTTAATTATTTACAAGTAGAAGATGATACAACGACCCTGGAAGATGAAGTATTTGGTAATTTCTCCGCTATTCCGGATTCATTACAAAACAAATATACTGCACAAAGCAATAGAGTTGCCGGGGTTAATTCCAGAGTGAAATTGTTTGGGGGAAAAACAGAAGTGATATCGTATTGGGCCGCTTCAATTATGACAGAGGATATTATTGATCCGGTTAGTCGCAATCAGGATATCAGCACTTATAATTCAGATGAGGGACTATTAAAAAATATTAGTGAAGGAACATATCTGGTTGAATTTAAAAACAGAAATCAATATTTTGATTTGAAAGGATCATTTAAAAGAATCCCCCGGTTATTCTCTTCATTGGGTAATTCTTCAATACAGACTGACATTCAAGGACTTAAGCTGGATGGGCGTACTAAACTATCCAATAACCAAATTATGCTTATCCTTGGGTATGAGAATACCCATAATAATCTGGATTTGTTAGATGTTCAGACAGTTAGAAATGCTACGTATTCAGGAAATATGACTATGATGAAGCCTGGTCTTCCGGGTTTGAACCTTGGTTATCGTTTCATGACTCATAAGGGGGAAGCTGTGGCAGAGGATACAGTGGATCTCAGTGATGATAAAAGTACAACCCTAACCATTGCTCCAACGTACAACTTAAGAATTAGGAATGTTGAGGTCGGTTTATCCGGAAATCTGATGTTTATGAACTTCCAGGACGCTGCGAACCGTGAGGCTTCATTTAAAAGTAATTCCTACATGTTAGCAATAGCACAGACATATCCAAATAAACTATCAGTGAATCTTGGTTTTGGGCTTGCACAGAATATTCCTCTGTCAGACAGCAAAACCACATTTACCCTTGTGAATGGAAAAATAGCTTATGCTTTAAAAATAAAAAATAAAATAGTCAAATTTTATTCGGGTAGTACATTGGTTCTTGGATCAAAAGCTGGTGACGGAAATATAAATGAGATTGATAATCGTAAAGTGTCATTGAATGTTGGCGGGCAGTATAAATTTTCAAAAAATCAGTTTATTGGCCTGGATATTGGACTTGTAAAGGTTAATGATTTTGTTGCAGATCCAGTGGGATCAAAAGATTATACAGAAATCAAGGGCAAAATAAAATACAAGTATACTTTCTAAAAATTTAATGGAAAATTTTAGCATGCTTTTTAGTAAAAAAGTGACAATATTATTAGTTTGTGCCAATTTCTTTTGAGTAAGATAATAAGGAGTACCGTTAGTAAAGGGCATGGTTTTCCCATCGTAATGTCGTAATGTGATTATCATGGATCATTATGATGTTATTTCTTTTCAATAATAATGAGTTTACACATAGTTAAAGGAACAAAAAAAATGAGTAAGTTATTTCATATTCTTTCAATATTTTTCCTCACCACAGTATTATTGTCTCAGCCGGATGGTTGGAGTGCTATGCCCAATCCATCTTCAGGGACATTTATTGGACAAGCAACAATAAATGGAATTCCTGCAGGAGAAGGAGATTGGTCAGCAGCATTTGATGAAGATGGGAACTGTGCAGGTGTTGCAGAACTGATCATAAATGGTGGCATTGCATATATCAATATGCCGATTTATGGTGATGATTCTACAACACCAGGTGTTGATGAAGGAATGAATGCAGGGGAAAATTTTATTTTGAAACTTTGGGATGCCTCCGCGGATGATATTCTTGAATATGATGGAAGCTTTGACTGCTGGTATAATAATAATGGTGCTCCTATGGATGGTTGTGGTAATTATACTGAAGTCTATGATTTCCCAGGTGGTGTCTTACCTGACAATCCATTTGAAGACTTGGTTACCCCGAATCCGTCTTCAGGCGTATTTATAGGTCAGGCAACCATAGATGGAACTTCCGCGGGAGTAGGAGACTGGTCAGCAGCATTTGATGAGGATGGAAACTGTGCTGGTGCAGCAGAACTGATCATAAATGGTGGAATTGCATATATCAATATGCCGATTTATGGTGATGATTCTACAACACCAGGTGTTGATGAAGGAATGAATGCAGGGGAAAATTTTA
>NYYF01000062.1 GCA_002686675.1 Fidelibacterota bacterium | reverse complement strand
GCCCGTTTGACTACGGGAGGATCAATCATTTTACTACCGAGAGAGACCACTCCCAGCCCTTTGGCCTCCGCTTCATCAAATGCTCGGACAATCTTTTTGGCTTTTTCAATTTCAGGCCCTGTTGGTGCAAACTCTTCATGAATAGGCTTGATCTGCCGGGGATGGATGCATCCTTTTCCATCAAATCCTATTTCTTTTGCTTCTCTCACCGATTCTCTTAGGGCATCTTCATCATTCACATCGCTGAACACGGTGTCAATGGCCTGTATGCCAGCCGACCGGGCAGCATTTACCACCTGGCTTCGTGCAAAGAGTGATTCACGACCCTGATTGGTGCGCTCTACACCGATATCAGCAGTATAATCCTCTAATCCGATGGCAATGGCCACATTGTTTTTGCTGGCTTTGGCAATTTCCAGTGAATTCAGAATCCCGGATGCACTCTCCAGGATAGGCATGAGAAATACCGGTTCTTTTCTGCCACAGTCTTTTCGGATAGCCTGAATTTTTTCATCCACTTCAATTAACTGCTTTGCCGTTTCTACTTTAGGAACAAGAATGAGATGCACATTATGAGGAATCACTGCTTCCAGGTCTTTCAGGCCGGTTTTGCCCTGGTTAATGCGTACCATTCGTTCCGCACCAAAAAAGTCCAGCGTCCGCAATGCATTGCGGACAATTAGTCGGGCAGTATTTTTTTCAGCTAGCGCCACTGAATCTTCAAGATCCAGAATAATGGCATCAGGTTTATGGATGCCCGCATTCAGCATGAGCTTGGCCTGGTTCCCCGGTAAATAGAGACGGCTCCTCCGGAAACGATCCGCTTTCGATTTGTACTGAGCATGTTTCTTAAACTCTGGAAGTGATTCAGCCATAGTTTTGGGATCAGCTGCTTTTACAACGGCTTCAATCCGTGCTTTAAGAACAAAATACTGCCCGCCGGTATCGGTGATCTCTAACCGGCCATAGCTGATATGCAAGTCGGATAATGTAGTGCTGCAGATACCATGTAATTTTGATCCATGTAAAACTGCAGTTTTAGAATGTATTGTCGTTATAATTTTGCCGGACTTAGCAGGAATATAGGTGACACAGAAATCTGCTTTCCGTTGGAAATTACCGCTTGTATACTGACGTGTTGCCATTTATTGTGTTGATAGATGAAAAAATAAAAGGAAATTTATCCTTGGCAGAAGTACTTTAGCAATATAATCTGAAAATTAAGAAAATTATCATTTTACAAAATACCATGGTCAGCGAAAGAATACACATCATTCCCAGCAATAATTAGATGATCATGAACAGATACATCGATGGACTGAGTTGCTTCTTTCAATTTTTTGGTAATGGCAAGATCATCCTGGCTGGGGGTAGAATTCCCACTTGGATGATTATGGACTAATACTATAGCAGCCGCATTATTATCTAAAGCACGCTTCACTACCTCCCTTGGATAAACAGCTGAAGTGGAAAGTGTGCCCTTAAAGAGTTCTTCCAATTTCAGAATCTGGTTTCGACCATTTAAATAAATTACCAAAAACACTTCTCTGTTTTTATCCCTAAGGTTGTGCTGTAGATAATCCAACACTTCATCGGATGAGCGAATGAAATCTTTATCTATAACTCTATCAGCCAGATAACGACGAGCAACTGCCTGGGCAATTTTAAGTCCAAAAACATTGTTGTCACCAATACCTTTTATTTCTTTCAAATCTATTGGATCAGCTTCCAGAACAGCTTTAAGAGATCCGAATTTTTTAATTGCGCTCTTGGCCGATTGCTTTACATCCTTCCGACCAGCAAAAGTCAGGAGTAATTCCACTACTTCATAATCGTGGAATCCGTCCAGCCCTCCGCTCATAAACCGGTCTCTTAACCGTTTATAATGGCCTTTGTTTGATTTATTTCCTCCCATGATTTCTTACAATATAAACGTAAGTAAATTAAGTGGACAATTATCGCTAGATAAATATATCCTTAAATTTTGCTTTAAACTCCCGCAGTTCGAAAACGTTGCCGGTCTCAATGTTTCCCGCATTCCATTTGATCTCAAAATCCTCTCTGCTGTCACAACCTCCAGTTTCTTGATAGAGGACAAATAATTCATTCTCAGTCCGTGGCTTGGCGGCATTCATACTGGCAACGATTCGATACACAATATCATCATAAATCTCTTTTGTGATATGATGCGGTATTTTTTTTGTAAGAACGCTTTTTTCAATGCTTGAGAGATACATTCCATTCAACGCATAATCTTCAAATGCTTCATACGCAATTGGAGCTACCTGTTTTACAAATTTGGCCATACCTTCGGCAAATACACGAATCTCATACTGGGCATGGGTATCCATCCGGAGTTTAAGGAAGTGAAAGGTATTGTGAAGATCGTTCTTCCAGTACCATTCCGTGTAGAGATTCACTGGCAAGATAGCACGCGCCAACTCCCGGGCAATCCCCGCTTCATTCAGGTCCTGGTATATGTCAAAACTATTTTCAGACATCTCCGTAAAATACTGAATTACTTTTTCTTTCAGTGCATCCGGAACTTCGTCAGCATCCCGTCCCTGTTTATTAAACTTGCTCTGAAAATGAATATCTTCTTTTTTGGGAATATAAAAATCATCTCTAGCTTCCGAATAGCGAAGACTGTATTCATTGATATTGGCTGTTCGGTGCCTAACCCATTGACGAGCAACAAAAATGGGCATCTTGGCATGGAATTTCAGTTCCACCATTTCGAAAGGAGTGGAATGCCGATGCCTTAGCAAATACCGGATTAGCCCCTTGTCTCGGGTGACTTTGGTGGTTCCCCTGCCGTAACTCACTCGTGCAGCCTGCACAATTGCGCCATCGCTTCCCATACTGTCCACCAAACGGATAAATCCTTTATCAAGGCATGGAATCGCTCCATCAGGATAATTTATTTCACTCATTTGTTCTGCTCAATAGTTAATGTTTTCATGGTTTTTTCCACTGCAGCGGGATGACCTGCAACCAGTCCGGAAGAAATAAGCGTTTTTTCCTGGTTATACTTCACGGGATTCCCGTTCAAATCAATAAGCATCCCGCCAGCTTCAGAGACAATACAGTGTCCTGCACAAATATCCCATTCATTTTTCGGGCGTAGTGATGCAAAAATATCCGCTTTCCCGGCTGCCGTCAGCCCCAATTTGTATGCCACACTGCCTATGGGTCGCAGTTCTTTAAATACATTCTTATACGGCTGCCACAAACCACGCCGGGTTTCACTCCGGCTGTTCAAGATAACCATTTCTTCAACGTTCACTTTTGAAACACAGTAAATTTGGTCACCATTCAGAAATGCACCTTTTCCCTTTTCTGCTATAAATTGTTCTTCCGTCACTGGATTATACAGCACACCCATAATGGGCTCTTCATTTTTCACAAGCGCAATACTCACCACAAAATGCGGGACTCCTTCAATAAACTCCTTTGTCCCATCAAGCGGATCCACAATCCATACATACTCTTTGCCCAAGCGGTCTGGTGAATCTACTGTTTCCTCCGAAAGCCAACCATAATCCGGACATTCACCTAATAAAATTTCTTTGAGTTTATCATTTGCGGCATGATCCGCGGTGGTTACGGGATTATGATAGCTTTTATCTCTTATTTCGTAATCCGCTTTGTAATAGTTAAGAATACAGGTACCGGCCTCCCGGGAAGCCTCCAGTGCAAGATTTTGTTCAAAATTCATGAATGGAAACTTATCAATTGTTCGGATTATTTCCTTCCATTATTCAAACATATATACAAACAATACTTTAAAACAAATTTCTTGAAAAGATTGCATAATATCCTTATGTTTTGCGCTAGTGAAAAGGGTCTCTGAAGGACAACAATAAACCTTTTTTATCCGAATCAAGATTTTGAAGCTAAGATTGTTTCATAAAAATTTTTTCCTCCTTCAATATACCCTCTCACCAGTTAAATAAAGAAGTTAGGAACAAACTGACTATCTGAAATTAGAAGCAGATAGGTGTGTTTGTCCTATATAACATTCATGTGATTATGAGAACATGAATTACGTACAGGGTATATTATGAAAAAAGAAATTTATATTAACGAAAGTATGGGGGAAACCCGCATTGCTATCCTTGAAGATGACAAATTGGTTGAACTTTATCTGGAAAAACAAGGACAACAACGCACAGTGGGTAACATCTACAAAGGAAAAGTGGAAAATGTGATTCCTGGGATGCAGGCTGCCTTTGTGGATATTGGTGATGAGGTTAATGCCTTTCTCCCATTTTCGGAAATCCACAATGGTGATTACCTCCTTGAAGACATTGACCCCACTAATGGAAAACCATCAAATTCAAAAAAGAAATCAAGTGGAAACGGAGATATAAATGTAGATCTCCAAACAGGACAAAATATTTTTGTCCAGGTGATTAAAGAAGCATTTGCATCTAAAGGACCTCGTGTGACGACAGAAGTCGCATTTCCTGGAAGATTACTTGTACTTGTCCCAGGGACAAATTACATCGGCATTTCCAAAAAAATATGGGATAAATATGAAAGAAGACGGCTGAAAAAAATCATAACAAATCTCAAAGAAAAAGGATTTGGAATAATCATTCGAACAGTTGCTGAAGGAAAAAGTGAAGAAACAATCCGTAATGACTACCAAATGTTGATGAAGAACTGGATAAAGATGGATCAAAAATCTAAAAAAATTAAAGCACCTGCCTTAATTTATCAGGATCTTGAAACAGCATCCAGTATTATTCGTGATTTGTTGACACCCGATATTGAGAAAATTATTATAGATTCAAAAAAGTTATACCGAAAATTGCAATCTTACCTTGATGAAGTATCTCCCAATCTGACCTCCAAACTCGAACCATTTAAAATTAAAGTCCCAATTTTCGAAAGTATGGGGATTGAAGATGAAATAGCGAAATTACTTCGACCGAAGGTATGGCTCAAAAGTGGTGCATATTTAATTATAGAAAAAACTGAAGCTATGGTAGTTGTTGATGTAAATAGTGGTCGTTTTATTGGGAAAAAGCTCCATGAGGAAAATTCTTTTAAAATCAATATTGAAGCTGCGAGAGAGGTTGCCAGACAACTCAGACTAAGAGATCTTTCAGGTCTAATCGTTATAGATTTTATCGATATGGAAAAAGAAGAAAACAAACGGAAAGTATACTACGAATTGCGGAAAGAACTTAAGAGGGATAGAGCAAAAGTAGCAGTTTCTCCTATTTCCGATTTTGGGTTACTGGAAATGACTCGTCAAAGAATACGCCTTAGTATTTTGGATACCATGAGTGATGACTGTCCTACATGCAGAGGCTCAGGCAGGATTATTTCCAAAGATACTTTGATCACTCGAATTGATCATTGGTTGAGAAGATATAAAACAAAAAAACAGGCATTACGATTACAATTACACCTTCATCCAAGAAATTATCAATTTTTTAAGGAACAAAAGAAAAAAGCTCTGCGTGGTCTAATGTGGCAAAATTTTGTACATCTGAAAATCGAAGAAGATCCAAAGATACGTCGGGACGAATTCCGATTTTTTAGGGTGAAAGACGGTATAGATATCACTGATAAACTACCACTTGGAAAAGATTCCTGACTCAATTAAATTCGCTGGCTTTATAGGAGGAATAAATGTACGCAATTGTTGATATAGCAGGAAAACAATACAAAGTATCAGAAGGAGCAAAACTGAAAGTAGCCAGTTTGGACAAAAATACTGGAGGAAACGTCAGTTTTGACAAGGTTCTTTTAACTGATAATGGAAAATCAGTAAATGTTGGAACTCCCACACTTAAGGGAGTAAATATTAATGCTACAATACTTGAACATGGCAGGGAGAGGAAAATTCTAATTTATAAGAAAAAAAGGCGAAAAGGCTATCAACGCAAGAATGGTCATCGACAGGGGTACACTCTTATTGAAATAACGAAAATCAAAGCAACGACAGGTACCACCAAGAAAGCACCAACAAAAGCCAAAAAAGGAAAACCAGAAATATTGAAAGAGGGAAAATAGTAATTATGGCCCATAAAAAAGGACAAGGTAGCTCAAGGAATGGCAGAGATTCAAATGCAAAACGCTTGGGAGTAAAAGTTGCTGACGGACAAAAAATTCTTGCTGGCGGAATCATTCTCAAACAACGAGGAACAAAAATTCATCCTGGAAAGAATGTAAAACGTGCAAACGATGATACCTTATTTGCAATTGCCAGTGGTATTGTAAAATATGGTAAGAAGGGTTCTAATAAAAAGTTCGTACACATCCTTTCTTGATTTATTAAACAGTTTTATCTGTTAAGTCAATTTTTTAATATCCAGCTATGAAAACCCACCGAAATGAAGGGATTTTTATGAAATTTATATGCTTTGGGCTGATTCTTTTATCTATGATCGCCTGTTCGAAACCGACAAAAAAAAATGTGACAACACTCGAAACAAAGAAAGATTCCATTAGCTATAGCATTGGAATGGAAATTGGGAAAAATTTTCAAACACAGAGTGTGGAGGTTAATCCTGACGTTTTTGCTCAGGGTTTTGATGATGCTTACACAGAAAGTACTCCACTGCTGGAAGATTTTGAAATTCGAATAGTTACCCAAAACTATCGTCAGGAACTCCGCTCAAAACAGGACGAACTAAGAAAACAACAGCTTGAAGAAAACAAAGTGGGCGGTGAAAAATTTCTTGCTGAAAATTCTACAAAAGAAGGGGTTATCGTCTTACCAAGTGGATTGCAATATAAAGTCCTAAATAATGGAGACGGAAGCACACCTAAAGTTACTGACAGAGTAAAAGTTCATTACACAGGTAAATTAATTGATGGTACGGTATTTGACAGTTCAGTGGAGCTTGGTAAACCGTATGATACTGGTGTGACCCAAGTAATAAAAGGCTGGACAGAGGCTCTTCAACTTATGCAAGTAGGTGATAAATGGGAATTATATATACCTTCAAACCTAGCGTATGGCGCTCGTGGTAAAGGTCCGAAAATCGGACCAAACACAACCTTAATATTCGAAGTTGAATTGTTGGGAATTGAATAATTAGAATTAATTGTACTTGGGTCTGAACATTATTTCATCTTAAAAACTTATTAGTCACCTGATGAAATAAATAACTGCTCGTTAAAGTACCGACGTAAGGCCATTTCATCCCTCTCAATATTGACAAATCGACCATTCTCTGCAACAGATACTTTCTTTGTCTCTTCGGAGACTACAATGATAATAGAATCGGTTTCTTCCGAAAGTCCCAAGGCAGCTCTATGGCGGGTGCCCATATCAGGAGTAATTGAGGTGCTTTCGGTTAATGGCAGAATGCATGCAGCTGCTTCAATTATATCGTTTTGAATAATAACAGCGCCATCATGGAGAGGAGAAGTTGGATTGAACAACGATATGAGAAGGGGGGCTGTAACTTCAGCAGTTAAGGGCATCCCCGCTTCCTTATAGCTCCTCAGTCCTGTCTCCCGTTGAATCACGATAAGCGCACCCCACGAACGGTTTCGGAGTTCATTGATTGTTTCTAAAATTGCTTCAATAGTCTGAGAACTCCCCATCCGAAATATTTTCTGGAAAAAACGATGTTGGCCAACATAAATAAGTAATCTCCGAATCTCTGGTTGAAACAAAATGACGAAGGCTACAACCCAGACCGTTTGAAACCGATTAACCAACCAAGAGGTTGCACTTAACCCAATGGCATTGGAGAGAAATGAAGCAATAAGCAAAATAATCAGTCCCACCAGCATCTGCCCTGCACGGGTACCTTTGAAATATTGGTAAACGGTATAGAAAATCCAACTGACAATAAACAAATCGACAACATCGACTAATGTAACATTGAGAAATCCAATTTTAAACAGGTTCATTCCAGGAAGAAATTAAAGATTAATAAGTAAATTTCAAGAGATGAACAATATCTGCTATTTATGCTATTCCACGGATTGAATCTGTAATTAAAGCAACCCGTTTCATCTCTTTAACATCGTGAACACGGACAATCCGAGCTCCCTTTAATATGCCGGTAGTTACTGCTGCCGCCGTCCCTTCTAACCGCTGGTCAACAGGAAGATCAAGAGTGAGTCCAATAAAAGATTTTTTTGATGGCCCAATCAAAACCGGAAATCCCATATCTACAATTTTCTTTAACTCTCTTAAAAGCTGAAAATTATCCTGCAAACGCTTACCAAATCCAATCCCAGGGTCCAAAATGATCTGCTGATCCAAAATTCCTTTAGCTCTGGCAAATTTTTTCCGTTCCTCAAAATATTCCGTTAACTCCTGCATTAGGTCCTCATAATAGGGATTTTTCTGCATATTTTTTGGAGTCCCCTTAATATGCATTATTACTACCGGCAATCCGGAATCTTTGATTACATCAACCATATTTGGATCAAAAGTCATACCACTTATATCATTAACCATACCTGCTCCTGTCGCAATAGATTTTCGGGCAACTTCTGATTTATATGTGTCAATGGAAATCAGAATGTCCGATTTGGTTCTAATGCCTTCAATAACCGGTAAAATACGGTCACATTCTTTTTGCAACTCTACAGTTTTTGCTCCTGGGCGGGTAGATTCACCTCCCACATCAATAATATCTGCTCCCTCTTCCTCCATTTGAAGTGCAAACTCAATAGCCTGTGTTGCATTATAATACATTCCTCCATCACTAAAGGAATCTGGGGTCACATTTAAAATTCCCATTATCAATGTAGCGGAATTTTCTTCTCGTATCCACTGGTTGAAACGAGGTGCATTCATGAGAAATTGCAAGACAGGAATCGTAAAACCAATTAAGAAGTACTTTTTGTTTTAGATCTAATGGAGGATTTTAGGTGAGTTTTTTTTCGGGTCTGTGTTGACTTTTTGTTATTCCGCCGTACAATTTTTTTCCCATCCAGAATTTTTTCAATGTCCCGTTTATCAATTGTTTCATATTTAAGCAGTTCTTCAGCAATCCTGTGCAATATGTTTACTTTCTCCTTTAAGATCAATTTAGCAGTCCTCTGAGCTTTTCTTATAATTCGTACCACTTCTTCATCAATCATACGTGCCGTAACCTCACTGAAATCCCTGTGAGTTTGTATCTCTCTGCCAAGGAATATTTCTTCATTCTTTTTTCCATAAGTTAACGGACCCAAAAGTTCACTCATTCCCCACTCACAAACCATTTTCCGTGCAATAGAGGTTGCCTGCTCTAAATCATTTCCTGCTCCTGTTGTTAGTTCATTAAAAATTAATTCTTCTGCCTCCCTGCCACCCATCATTATAGAAAGTCGCCCTTCAATATATTTTTTTGAATAACCGTGTTTTTC
>NYYF01000061.1 GCA_002686675.1 Fidelibacterota bacterium | reverse complement strand
TGAAAAGAAAAAGAAAAAGCCCAAACCGATTGTCATCTGGGATAAGGAAGAAGTGGATTTTGGTTCTTTTCACAAGTATATGAACTGGTCCCAGGATGGCCGCAAGCTGGTGTACACAAAAGGCCATTTTGGAAACCATCAATCCTTGGTCAATGATATTAAGGTCTATGATCTTGATGAAAAATCGTCTAAATGGCTCACTCAATCTGAACGAGCAGCCTATCCTGATTGGTCACCGGATGGCAAACAGATTATTTATGTTGCTCATGAAAATAGTGTGTCAAATCTTTACACCATGAACGCAGATGGCTCTGATAAAAAACAGATCACAAATTATGTGTATGATACCCAGATTCTGAATCCCCATTACAGTTCTGACGGCAACTCTGTTGTTTTTGCCATGTCGGATAAGGAAGCCAACCTGGATCTGTTTATTCTAGAGCTTACCAGCGGTGATGTTCGCCGGGTAACGGACGATCCCGCTGCCGATTATGATCCGGTATGGCATCCCGATGGTGATTTTGTGTCCTATACGTCCCACTCCGGTTCCACACCAAACATTCATACAGTAAACCTTGCCACAGGCGAAAGCAAGCAGGTTTCGGATGTGGGTGACGCTGTTTGGGCTGTCCAGTGGTCGCCGGGAGACACCACCATCATGGCTATTACATTGCCAGATGTGGATACGGTCCGAATTGTGAATGTGGATCCCCATCGTGACGTTACAACGCAAGCGCTTGCTATCAGAGACCATTACACTGATTGGCGCAGTGCCGGACCGGACATTCTGCTGACCGGTGTTGACCCGAAAAAGGAAGTCAATATTTTAACATCACATGACTATACACCTACAATTGGTATAAAGCATATGATGACACTAGCATTACCGCTCGGTTATGAGATCTTTGGTTTGACACAATGGTCAGATGCTATGGGTCGGCATTTATTCACAGGTATTGGACTAGCAGATTTTTCAGAAAAGGCCACGCATAGATTTTTACTGGAATATATCAATGCCATGGGCGGCCCCATGTGGGGAATTGTTGCTACGTCTTTACTGGATATCAAAGCAAAACCTTACGATGGCAGAGCTTTGCTTGAGGAGAACAATAGCATTACATTGTGGGCTACGATGCCTTACAACGCCGGTAACAATATGTCCAGCAATCATACCTTTGGCGGCAGTTTGGAATTCACAAACCGTAATGCGAATATCATCAAAGATATAGATGAAGAGACGGGTGAATTTATTTATCTGGATTCAATTCCCCATTTAGAACTACCCGTTTCTGGGAACGAAGGACTGGTTAGCCTAATTTATATGTGGATAGACCGCCGACCCCATAAACAAAATGGAATGAATCCCAGGCAGGGGCATGGTCTTAATATGCAGATCGATCATGCCAATTCAAGTTTATTTGGTGACTTTGATTACACGCGTATTACCACGGATATGTTTATCAATTTTTTACCGCACAAGAAAAGTCCGGTGGTTATTTTTGGACGCATTAAATCGGTTGCCATGCTCGGGGATAACCCCCCGCTTCAGGATATGCCGGCCATAACAAATGACACACCAATTTATTTGGCGGGTAGTAATATACTGGGCGCAGATGAAGTGTTTCACCTCCGGGGCTGGGATAACTGGCGGTTAGGCGATCGCCTTGTCATCGGTACAATTGAGTCACGCATGGGAGGTTCAAAGGCTTCGCTGGTAGCCTTTCTTGATTTTGGGAATGCCTGGTATGCCGATGGAGAAATGGACGACTGGCTTTCCACTGGCGGTGCTGAATTACGTGTGAATCTATTTGGCTTTGTGCTGGCTTACGGAACGGGTCAGGATTTCAATCGCTGGCGGGATAAGGAAGTGCCGACAAACTACTTACGGCTGTCCCTTATTAATCCGTTCTAATTTAAATCATCGGCACAAACCGTACGGGCAGGGATTGTTTTGTCTTGATGAATCCTCTTTTATTTTTTGTAATAATGTGCAGATACTGGTGATTTACGTCTGGTCCCACAGGGATGACCATTTGGCCATTGGGTGCCAGCTGCTCAATTAAAGCATCCGGAACCTGGGTGGGTGCTGCTGTAGTTATGATCCGGTCATAAGGAGCGTCATTGACCCATCCCTTTTTCCCATTGAAACAGAGAACCTCAATATTTTGGTAATTTAATTTTTTCAATCTCTTTTTTGTTGAATTCGCAAGTGCTTTTACAATTTCAAGGGAAATTACTTTTTTTACCAGCAAAGACAGTATTGTAGCTTGGTATCCACAACCGGTGCCGATTTCAAGAACGGTGTGGTGAGATTGGACATTTAGCATTTCTGTCATGAATGCAACAATGTAGGGTTGGCTGATTGTTTGTCCATGACCAATAGGAAGAGGATTATCACCGTAGGCGAAAGGGCGTTGAACCTTGCCCACAAAAAGATGACGGGGAACCTTTTCAATAGCTTCCAGCACCTTTTTATCAGCAATATCACGCCTGACCAACTGATTCTTAATCATGTGTTTTACATTCAAGTCCATGAAACACCTTGTCCCTGAAAATGATATTTAAGAATTTCTTAGTGAAATTTAGGAAGGATTATATATGAAACAGTTCACAAGATTTTTATGCTTTTTCCTGGTTGTTTTTGGATTGTTTGGGCAATCTGGCAGGCCGTATGTGCTACTTGTTTCATTTGATGGCTTCCGGGCAGAATATCTGGACTGGTACCATACTCCGAACTTTGATCGCCTGGCCCAACAGGGAGTAAAATCAGAAAGTATGAAGCCGGTTTTCATAACCAAGACTTTTCCCAATCATTACAGCATAGCGACAGGCATGTACGCCGATCATCACGGACTAATTGCCAACACATTTTACGATTCTGAATTTGATGCCACCTACAGGATACGTGATCGCTCTGCCGTTGAAGATGCACGCTGGTATGGTGGGGAACCGATTTGGTGTACGGCTGAAAAGCAAGGAGTAAAAACCGCATCCTATTTTTGGGTAGGATCAGAATCGAAAGCCGGCGGTTGTCAACCATCGGTCTGGAAACGGTATGATCATGATTATCCGTTTGAAGCACGGATAGATTCGGTGGTGGCATGGTTTCAGAAGCCCCCCAAAACCCGCCCGCATTTAGTTCTGCTGTATTTTCATGAACCGGATGCTGCTGGGCATGTTTTTGGTCCAAACTCGGATGAAACTGAGACTGCAGTTGAAAATATGGATAGTGTAATGGGAGTAATATTAGACAGGGCAAAAAATCTCCCAGTGTATAAACAATTAAACATAATTGTTGTGAGTGATCATGGCATGGCTGGGATTAATCCAAAACGTATAATTAACTTGAATGATTATACTGATTTATCAGGATTCACCCAGGAAGGGACTGGTCCCACATCTTTTTTATATGGTGGAGGGACAAACCGTTTACATCAAGTATATGCGGATTTGAAAACTGTCCCGCATATTTCTGTTTATTTGAAAACTGAAATCCCCAACAGGCTCTATTACAAAAATCATTATCGAATTAAGGACCTGCTCTTGATAGCTCATGAAGGCTGGTCAATTCTTAACTTTAAACGCCCCAATCCAGAACGATATACAGGTGGAACTCATGGCTATGATAACGTGCTTCCAAGTATGCACGCTATTTTTCTTGCTGATGGTCCTGCTTTTAAGAACGGATACTTACGTGGAACGTTCGAAAACGTGAATATCTATCCTTTGATTGCTAACATCCTTCAGTTAACTCCAAACACTGATATAGATGGAAATTTAGAGAATATTGCAGATATTCTTTCAAAAGACAAGTAGTGATTAAGTTTACAACTTGATTTTCCTTCCGCTTTTCATTAATGCAACAGCTGGAAAGAAGAAGATTAAAGCCATAGCTAGAGCCATCCAAAAGCTGATAATGGGGGGAGAGTCGGAGAGGCCAAGAATGGTGAATCGAATCCCATTAATCATATAGTAGATTGGGTTGAAAAAACTGAGTACCTGTGCCCACTCTGGCAGCATCTTAATTGAGTAGAATATACCCCCAAGAAAGCTAAGCGGAGTGAGGAAAAAGTTTTGCATCATGGCAAGTTGATCCCAGCTGTCTGCAAGTTGTCCTAATAAAAGACCCATGCTGGAAAATGTCCAGGCAACTATGAAGATATATCCCAGAGAAAAAATTGGACTGCTGACCGGCAGACCAATTAAAAGAACACCAAGCAGCAAAACAAGAGTACCGTTTACAAACCCCCGTACCGTTCCTCCAATAATATAAGCTAAAGAAATTTCTAGGCTGGAAAGGGGTGCTGTTAAAAGATCCGGCAATTGTTGAAGCAATTTCATTTGAAGCATGGATGAAGCAGTGTTTGAGCTTGCATTGGTAAGGGTATTCATCATAATGAGTCCGGGCAGGATAAACAAAGTATATGGAACCCCATTTATTTCAGCGATCCGCTGTTGGAGTGTAAATCCGAATATGAGAATATACAGAGCTGACGAAATAAGACCAGGTAAAATGGTCTGGCGGTATACACTAAAAAACCGTCCTACTTCACGGCTTGTTAATGTCCATAATCCGATCCAATTCATGTGGTTTATTCGTTAATCCCTCTTCCTGTAAGACTGAGAAAGACATCTTCAAGTGAAGATTTTGTTGTCTCCACTCGCTGTATTTGACAGCCATTTTTTGAAATGAGACTGATTATTTTAGATATCTCCGTTTCAGTATCTTTCACGGTAAAATGCAGCTGACTATTATTTTGGGTATACGAGTATGATTGAAGTAAAGCAGGCAGAGTGTCATCCCATTTTGTGAGGTGAACGGTAATTCCTGCTTTCCCCAGCTGGCTAATAAGATTTTTTGGGGCTCCCTCTGTGATAACTTTTCCCTTGTGAATAATAGAAACATATTCGCACAGGAGTTCTGCTTCTTCGATATAGTGTGTGGTTAAAAGAATTGTTTTTCCCTGCTGGTGAAGCTGCCTGAGATAATCCCATAGTTCATGGCGCAATTCCACATCTACACCTGCAGTTGGTTCGTCGAGTATAATAATCTTTGGATCATGAACAAGGGCTTTCGCTATTTGATAGCGACGTTTCATTCCCCCCGAGAGTTGTCTTAAACGGGATTTACGTTTTTTCCAGAGGCCAAGGCGGTTCAGGAGTTCTTCTATGCGTTCTTTGGCATTTTTTGGTGAAATTCCATAATACCCGGCCTGATACTGGAGTAATTTTTCAATAGGGAAAAACCAATCAACGGACAATTCCTGTTGTGCTGTACCTATCTGAGATCGTGTGAAACGATAATCTTTTTCAATATCTTTTCCAAAGACAGCAATGTTACCGCTGTCTTTTCTCACTAAACCGGTCAGAATATTTATTGTGGTGGATTTCCCGGCACCGTTTGGCCCCAGAAGGCCAAAAAATTGTCCATCTAAAATGGTAATATCTACATCTGAAAGGGCTTCAGAACCATTATATGATTTGGATAGTTTTTGTATTTTTACTGCAGAAGTGGTCATTTGACTTCTGATTCAAACCCAATGTGTTTTTCGAAAGGGTTGGGATAATCAAACCCTTCAACGTTTGGGAAATGAACGACTGAAGCGATAAAACCCCAGGGGATTAAAATGGAAGCAGTTACATTTTGATACGCGGGTTTTTTGGATTTGGAATTAATATCTGCTTTGGGAATTCGGAATTTTGGATGTTTCATCCATATTCCAAATTCGTCATAGCCGGTTATATGGGCGTAAATTCGTCCTTCATTAATTCCTAGTCCTTTTAGAGGTTCAAAATTATCCAGGACAATCAGGACAATGTCATTAACAATATCTTCAATTTTCATCATGGCTAGAATTCCTTTTTGTATGGTTATGAGTTTTTATAGTATCACAGTTTTAAAGAATCAGAAAAAATATTTATAGGATGAAAGCCAATTTAACATTGGGTTATGGTATAGTAGATTGATATGCAATATTACCGATGATAAAACCAATAAGCCAACCTGAGAGCACATCTGAAATAAAGTGGTTCCCCGTATAAATCTGGCTATATCCTGAGAGGAGAGCATAGAACACAGCATAGAGAGAATATCCAGGGTAAATTAACGAGAGAACAGTTGCAAAACATGATGA
>NYYF01000060.1 GCA_002686675.1 Fidelibacterota bacterium | reverse complement strand
TTACCACTGCCCAATACTTTTGGCTGTAAAATTGATAATCCAAAATTGCCCAATGTAAAGCTCATGAAATTAATACCAGCCGCCATGTTAATATTCCAATTATCAGCCGGGAATACGGATAAAAAGTCATCTTTCTTTCCAGGGTCACGGAGATCAAGACCCCCAAACAGCTGATTGTTGATCCAGTCGGGATAGATGGCATTATTGCCGACATATAATCCTGCGCCCGCCAAGGTTAACGTAAAATATGGTATTTGCTCAGGTTCTTCTAGGGGACGATTTCTTGTCACGATCCAGGCATCTTTGAAACCTCTTCCAATCACTGTGTCTCGAAAGGCATCAACAGTATCCCTGTTATGATAATCACCTACCTGTAATTTGTATAATGAATCAATCTTAGTAATAGCCCATGGGATATTCTTGCCGAACTGGCGATAAAAGGTTTTTTTTGTCTCTTTCACGCGTTTCTTACTTGGGTTAGCAATGAGCTGAACTGAATAATAATTCTGAGTGGAATCTGCGGATACAGAAACCGTATCTTTTTCCATCAATCCTAAAGTGTCAAGCTTTCCGTCTTCCGCAGCACCAAAGATTATTGGTTTGCCATAATATCCAAGGCTAGCGGGATTTACACCCAAGGCATCATTATCTATTGTCCGGGTCAAATAAGCACCGGCAGTTGCTGTCTGAATCGGGTTGGTATCCGTCACTCCTCCCGCCAGGATAAACCCAGTGATCAACGCAGACAGGTAAATAGATCTCATTCATCATCCCCGGTCAGTTCAGGGCCGTCTATTAAATATTGAAAAACCCCATACAAAAGAATTTTTAGGGAATCTGTTGATAAAAATTGTGCCTGAGTTCCTAATAATTGAATATCGCTTTTGACATATAATGTATCTCTTCCAAGTAGATCGAGTTTCTCCTCGTCTAACCTAATAGAATCTGTCTTAACAGTATTCGGTTCTATGTCCAGAGTAAATAAAGTATCCGCAAAACTGGTGGTATTTGTGTCCAGCAACACGGTAACATTGGCACCAAACCCAAACTCATTCATATAATCGAGGTAAAGGGTTGCTTCCTCAATCTGTTCCACTTCAATTTTGTCCAAGGATTGCGGGTCGCCCTCAATCCTGCTGGAGTCATCAATGGTGAAAACAAGGGGTGCCGCCACCACCATTTTACCACTCAAGGTATCTGTTGTAGTGACAGTACCAACAGTATTCAGGGAACCTACCTCTGCCTGGCCTGCAGCCGTTATCCGGTTAGGAAGAATGTTTATCAAATGCTGGGCATTGTCAATGGATACAATTGGATTATTAATAATGTTGACATGATCCACCAGCTTCACTGCTGAGTCCCCTGTCTCATCATTATAGGAAACTATTTGAAGGTCTAGGTAAACTGGGAGTGAAATATTAGAAGTGAAATTCAGATCCATAAGAACCTTGGTAAATTCGAGATCCTCTATCTCCTCAGGCAGGTCAATTTCCTGATCCACTGGATCGATTTCTACAGTGACAGGATTTATAGCACCCGTGATGGATTCAAAAGAAATATTTCTTAAATCCACTTCAACTCCAATTGAGTCATCAAAGGAAATAGTCATTAAAACATTATCCGGTAAACTAATCCTGGAAATGTAATGAACTTTTTGGGTATCTGCTTCCATCGGTAATTCCAAGGTATATCCGCTCAAATCAATCATGATATCCGTCTCACCTTCATTTATGGAAAATGCCGTATCCAATACATCACCCCCCTTTAAAAATTCATCAATTTGGAAGAAAATATTTGCTTGAATACCGATATTATTTTGTATCGATAAATTCAATTCCCCAGATTTCAGAACTGCCGTTTCGACCTTGGTGGAGTCATCTAATGCAACATCACTGGAATCAACCATTGCATCCTGTGATAAATATCCAGTGAATTCTGAAAAACTGATATCTTCATTTTCATTAGCTCCCTCCAGACGAATGCTAACCACGATACTGTCCTCCGAAGTAACCGGAATCCACTCATTGCCTGTGTCAACCGTAAGAACGCTATAACTGTAGTTCACAAACTGGCTATCAGCTTCCATAACTAAGGAGTAGTCATGCATGCTGGTCTGATTCAGGATATCTGCTGTATTCCCCGGAATCTCCAGACTGGTTTGAAAAGCAGCACCTGAGGAAGTCTCAAGGGAAGAGATGACAATACTCAATTCGCTGCTAAGAGCCATATAATTGTCCACTTCAATGATCAAATTACCAGACTGAATGGTGGCCCGGACCACCTTATTGGAATCCGGCTCCAGGGTGACACTGCCCTCTTCCTCAATCGATTGCTGCGGGATCCTGGCTGTGGCAGCTGTTACTTCCATTCCCGAACCCCCAATGGTCACCTGGAAGCTGGAATTTTTGGCTTCTTCATCAATCGTAATCTCAACACCGGATGTTCCCTGACAGTCACCCGATACCTGTACCAGGATATTGCCCGGCAGTGTCACACCGGATAGATCCATCGTTTCGGCAGCACTGCCACCATTGGCCACAATGGTACTGTCAAACTGGATTGTTGCACCTGGAATATTTGTGGTATCTGATTCATTCACCTGCCGCAGTTGAACAATCACTGGTGGCCCCAAGGGGATAACCATATTGTTTTCAATGGTGATCTGAAGTTCCCCACCGGAAAATTCTGCGTACCCGAAATCATTAAATGTAAAAGAATTCGTAACCGGTTCAAGCTCAAATGATGGTATATCCATTTCAGTACCATCTGGTATAGAACCCAGGTCTGGGTAAATACTTGAAAAAGTATATGGTTCAGTACCTAAAGGTTCGATATCATTAAGTGTGATTACACCCACTTCTGACGATACTATTTTTTCAATTGGTTCTACAGTTACATCATCTACATTTTGTGAAAAATTCGTGCTGATATCATTAATCTCCAGCTGATCACCTACTTCCACCTTTTCAATTTTGATTTCTTTTCTGTAAACAAAGATAGAATCACTGGCACCCCCGTCATCAAAATACTGATCCAAGCCCTCAATGGAGATGAGGGAATCCTCCAGGAAAGTATCCAGGTCGATCCTGGTCTGGATAATCGGAATTTCAATCGTTGTTGACCAGATCGGAAGCTTATCCTTATCCGGTGAATCCAGTGTACAGCCGAACAATAATATTGCAAAGGAAATGGATAAGTGCTTTTTCAACGACTACCTAAAGTTAATATAGATATCTGTGTTTCCATTTTAATCTAATAATTTAGTAATGATCGATTAGTGTCCTTCAATCCGTTTTACCGTTCCATCTTTGTTGTAATAAGTCCATTTCCCATCTAACTCTCCATATTTACAGCTACTTTCAAACTCTATCTGTCCATTCTCATACCATAAAGTCAATTTCCCATCTAATTTCCCGTCCTTGAAAGTAAATTCTTTCTCCGGCTTGCCATTTTCATACCATACAGTCAACATTCCCTCCCGTTTCCCTGCAATGTATGTTGTTTCTTCTTTTTTATTACCATTTTCATACCATTTCACCCATTTGCCATCTTTTTTACCATCTATATAAGTAATCTCAGTTTCTTTCTGACCACTTAGATAGAATTCAGTAAAGTATCCTGTGCCATTAATAAAGGTCCCTTTTCCTCTGAATCTTCCATACTCATCCCAACTGGTCCAAGTACCATCTTGATTTCCATCAATAAAATATCCTTCAGATTTTTCCTGGCCACTTTCAAACCAAACAGTTAATTTTCCATTAAGAATGCCCTTTTTGTATTTTGCCTTCCAGTGTAGTGGCCCATTCTCATAAAAGAAATCCCAAGCGCCAACTTTTCCATCCTCAGGAATATCTGTTTTACCTAAACCGTTACCATTTCGATAACGCCCTTTGGCTTTAGTATTACCATTTTCATAATAATAAATCCATAAACCATTCATTAACCCATTTCTATACTGACCTTCTAACTTAACACTGCCTGTATTATCATATATTTCATACATTTTTCCAGAAAGAGGTTTTTTATTATTTTGCCCTAATTTTTTCCCATCTAATTCCCCATCCTTGAGAGTCAATTCGTCCTTTTTCTGTCTATTTTCAAACCAAGAAGTAAATTCCTCTCCATTTTCTGATCGCTCCAAGTCTTCTTGAGTACGTTTCAATAAATCTGATATCTCGTTAATACGAGCATCAACTTCTGCTCTCTGTTTCATCTCCTTAAGGGTCTTCTCCTTCTCAGCAGCAGCCTTCTCAGCAGCAGCCTTTTCTGCAGCAGCCTTCTCTGCAGCAGCCTTCTCAGCAGCAGCCTTCTCAGCAGCAGCCTTCTCAGCAGCAGCCTTCTCTGCAGCAACCTTCTCTGCAGCAACCTTTTCTGCAGCAGCCTTTTCTGCAGTAGCCTTTTCTGCGGCAGCCTTTTCTGCGGCAGCCTTCTTGAGTTTAGCTATTTCAGCAGCGGCCTTCTCTGCAGCAGCCTTTTCTGCGGCAGCTTTCTTTGAAGCAGCCTCTTTGAGTTTAGCTATTTCAGCAGCGGCCTTCTCTGCAGCAACCTTCAAAGCAGCCTTCTCTGCAGCGGCCTTCTTTGCAGCAACCTTCAAAGCAGCCTTCTCTGCAGCAGCCTTTTCTGCGGCAGCCTTCTCTGCAGCAGCCTTCTCAGCAGCAGCCTTTTCTGCGGCAGCCTTCTCTGCAGCAGCCTTCTCTGCAGCAGCCTTCTCTGCAGCAACCTTTTCAGCGGCAGCCTTCTCAGCAGCAACCTTTTCAGAGACAGCCTTTTCTGCGGCAGCCTTTTCTGCAGCAGCCTTTTCTGCAGTAGCCTTTTCTGCGGCAGCCTTCTTGAGTTTAGCTATTCTAGCAGCAGCTCTTTCTTTTTCAGCATTTAATTCTTCCTGTAGATTTTGAATTTCCAACTCGTATTCAGATTTTTTTACCTTCAAATGCTCTTCAACTTCTTCTTGAACCTCGGTTTTTGTTTCTGTTTCCAGTTCTTTTTTAATCTCTGCTTGTATTACTTTTTTTGTGGTTCCATCATCATTGTAATAAGTCCATTCCCCTAATAATTTATCATTACGACAGACTCCTTCCATCTTCTTCTGACCATTTTCATACCAAAAAGTAAATTGACCGTCCTTTAGCCCTTTCTTGAAATTTCCTTCGATTTTTCTGTTTCCATTGGGCCACCACACTGACCAGCTTTGGTCTCTTTTTCCCTTATTGTGGAAATAATGACGTTCTTTCTCACCATTTTTATACCAGGAAATCCATTCCCCGTGCTCTTGTCCATCTTTGTAATAACAACCAAGTTTCTTTTGTCCATTTTTATGCCAAATAGTAAACTGACCGTCCTTTAGCCCTTCCTTGTAATTGCCTTCAATTTTTTTGTTGCCATTGGACCACCACGCTTTCCAGGTTTGGTCTTTTTTACCTTTGTTGTAGAAAAAATGACGTTTCTTCTGGCCATTTTTATACCAAACAATCCATGCTCCGTGTTTTTGTCCATTTTCATAAAAACAATCAAGTTTCTCCCGTCCATTCTCATACCAGATAGTAAACTGACCATGCTTTAGCCCCTGCTCATAATTTCCTTCAGTTTTTCTATTGCCATTGGACCACCACGCTTTCCAAGTTCGGTCTCTTTTTCCTTTATTGTAGAAATAATGACGTTTCTTTTGTCCATTTTCATACCATTCCACCCTTTCCTGGTCAAATTCACCATTCACATATTGATATTTGGCATTCACCTTTCTACCGGGGTAGTAAATAATCCATTTCCCATTTCTCCCATTTTGAGGAATTTCTAATACTGGACTGATATTGCCTCCATCACCCCTAAGGAATCGACCTTTTGCTTTTATAATTCCATCAGGGTAGTAATATGTCCACATTCCACTCATGAGCCCATCTTTATATCTACCTTTCACCTTTGAATTCCCGTTATCATAAAAGTCTCCAACTACACCTGTGTAAGGGTTTTCTCTTCCAAGCACATATACTAAACCGCCACGGGTATCTAAATCCTTCCACGGAACCTGTGAAAACAGAGGGGTTATAAAAACAAGTGAAGTGAAAACAAATAAGGTTTTTTTCATTTTAGTTTTTTAAAAACGATTGAAAAAAAATATCCGGAGGGATCAGTTTGCAGGGTCACCCATAGACAGGGCTGCACTTGCTAAAGGATAAGCACCTGTAATAACCCCTATTATGTATTGTTTCATCTTGTCCTCCTAAATAGATTTGGTTAAAATCACCTAATAATTAATTTATTACTTTCAATGAACTATAAGCAATACTCACTTCAATTTATACAGAGGAAGTAATTTGAAGTGTCAATCACAGTTTGGAGTATCTTGTTCTCCCACATAATCTTCAACACAGGATGGATATGGAGGACAGAGTTGGTTGTCGGTAAGATGTACCCAACAACCATTATCAACTAACTGACAGATACTTTCAGGAATATCTCCTGTGAGTTCATTATATCCTAATGTCAAATAAATTAGATTTTTTAGATTACCAATCTCAGGGCGGATTGTACCTACGAGTTGATTAGACAATAAATCCAAATGAGTCAAATTTGTTAGATTACCAATCTCCGGTGGTATTGTACCTGTAAGTCGATTAGACCATAAATACAAATGAGTCAAATTTGTTAGATTACCAATCTCCGGTGGTATTGTACCTGTAAGCTCATTAGCTAATAAATCCAAATGAGTCAAGTTTATTAGATAACCAATCTCTGGTGGTATTGTACCTGTGAATTGATTCCAACCTAAACCCAAAAAAGTCAGTTTTGTAAGATTACTAATCTCAGGAGGTATCACATCCGATAATTCATTATCTTCACATTGTAAATAAGTTAATCTTCCTTCTTCCCATCGTTGATAACCCAGTTCCAAAGGTTCAATTACACCACTACTATCAGTATCTAAATACCAGTCAATGGTTTTAGAACTGTTATCAATGAAAATTTTAAGAACATTCAAATCAGATCGATAGTAACATTCTCCATCTATATCTGTATATCCTTTGCCACAAAACGAACAATTGGTGTCGTCTTGTTCCCCTACATAGGCTTCTATACAGGAAGGGTATGAGGGACAGAGCTGGTTGTTTGTGATTTTTAATTTATGAGAGCTATCCCAATCCAAATTCAATTCACATATACTCTCTGGTATCTCCCCCGAAAGTTGATTAGAATTTAAGTACAAAGAACTCAGATTTGTCAGTTCACCAATCTCAGATGGGATTGAACCTGTGAGTTGGTTATGATCTAACCACAATACAGTCAAACTTAAAAGATTACCAATCTCCGGGGGTATTGAACCTGTAAGTTGATTATAGCCTAAAATCAAATAAGTCAGATTTGTAAGATTACCAAGCTCTGGGGGGATTTCTCCTGATATCTCACAACGGTTCCAACCGTTATCATTCCAATAACACCAAAATTCCGTCATCTTTCCATCCTCCCACTTTTGATCACCTAACTCCAACGGTTCAATTACACCACTACTATCAATATCCAATTCCCAGTTAATGGTTTCTGAACTGTTATCAATGAAGATTTGAAGAACATCCAAATCAGGTTGATAATAACAATCTCCATCTATCTTTGTAAATCCTTCATCACAAGGTGAACAATTGGTGGTGTCTTGTTCTCCTATATAGTCTTCTACACAGGGGGGATACGGGGAACAGAGCTGGTTTTCGGATAAATTAAAATCATAATCATCAGTAAAATTAAGAGTTAAATCACATATGCCCTCTGGTATCTCCCCCGTGAGTTGATTAGACCCTAAATACAAATGAGTCAAATTTGTTAGATTGCTAATCTCTGGTGGTATTGAACCTGTGAGTTTATTAACTCCTAAACCCAAAAAAGTCAGATTTGTCAGTTCACCAATCTCAGATGGGATTGAACCTGTGAGCTTATTAAGTCCTAAAACTAAATAAGTCAGATTTGTCAGTTCACCAATCTCAGGGGGGATTTCTCCTGATATTTCACAACGATTCCAACCGTTATCATCCCAATAACACCAAAATTCAGTTATCCTACCATCTACCCACTTCTGATCACCTAACTCCAACGGTTCAATCACCCCACTACTGTCAATATCCATATCCATATTAATAGTTGAATCACTATTGTCTATAAAAATCTGCAGAATATCCAAATCAGATTGATAGTAACAATCTCCATCTATTTCTGTATGTCCCTCATTACACTGACCCCACACCCAACTAAGTGAAAGAATAACACAGATAATAAATGATTTAATCAGTTTTTTCATCTTTTCAATTTACCCAGAGGAATCAAATTACCTCAACAGCACCATCTTATTCATCTAGACAAACTCTCTTGAACTAAGTTATTGATTCATTATTCTTCTGAGTATTTCCTTATCATCTATTAATAGACCTGAATTAGTCAACCTGGGAGTCATTGTTTTCAAATTAGGGTTCCGTCTAAATACACTTTCGAACACAGGCAGTGCATCTTCTAATCGACCACCATTCACCAAAGCAATTGCGGACCAGTAGGGTAGTTCTGCATTTTCAGGATAAAATTCTGTTGCTTTAGAATATTCTGATAGGGCTTTTTCAATTTCTTCCGTTTCCATATACTGATCACCCATATTGGCATGCTGGTAGGCACGATGTATCCTTATTAATCTCTTTAATTCAACTAAGGGAGTAGGGTGATCTTCAATTCGTAAACTTAATATTGTATCTTTCCAGTCCACACCAGTTGGATCTCCTGATACAATAACCATTGCAGCAGACTGCTTACCGCGGATGTCCCCACCTTCTGCTTCTGCAGCTTCCAGAGCAGCCATCATTCTGTCAGCAAGGTCACCTTTAGAATTCTCAAATGCATTTGCCATAGATTTGGGAACTGTACCATTAGCCATCATATTTGCCTGAACAGAATAATTATCCCCAGTAACATGCCCAGCATGCTTTATACAGCGCTTACCTGTATGCACTGCGACATTTCCGTTGAAATCGATCATACCCACTTGACGAAGATCCTCCCCATCATCCTGGGAGGTTAAGATCCTCAATACTTCTGTAGCTGTCATTCCAGATTCCATCAGTTTCAAACCCTCTGGACCATAATCCACTTTTACAAATGATTGGGTGGCTACTGCGCCAACACCTGCCTTAGCCCAAGGCACTAAAAAGCCCACCGAAAACCAATGGCTCTGAACTGCAACACCCAATTGCCCTGTAGTTTTATCCATCGCTACAATAGAATATGTTGCTACAGGTCTTGATGGTAATAGTTGTTGTGTTATTCCTGATGAAAATATATACACACATAGTAAAATCATAGATTTTAACTTCATTAGTTGCTCCTTTTAGTTAAAGCCATAAATAAAAGTCTCTTATCCAGAGGAACCAATTTGGAGTGCCAAAAATCAATATTAATGTCGGATGGGTTTCTTACCCCCAATGCTCCAAAAGTAGAGTGGACCAGTGAGTTATATTGATTTGAATATCTATGTATTTTTCGGTATACAGAGGACGGGATTATTTTACTATGTTATATACCGTAATATGCACTTTAATCTTGACGCAAATTTCCTTCTTTTCCCCGGACTCTATGTTTCACCAAATTTCCGCTTTTATCCCACTCTTTTTCCGTAATTAATTCTCCAACCTTGAAAGTTCTTTCAATTTTCTTCTTTCCATCCTCGTTCCACCAGGTCCATTTTCCGTCTTCTGCCCCATCCTTGAAAATTCCTTCTCTCCACTTCTGTTCATTCTGGTACCAAGCAGTCCATTTCCCATCTTGTTCCCCATTTGTGTATGTTCCTTTTTCCATAATCTGCCCCCTTATCCAATATGAAGTCCATAATCCATCTTTTTCTCCCTCCTTGTATGTTCCTTCTTCCTCTTTCTCTCCATTATCATACCACAATGTCCATAATCCGTCTGGTTTTCCATCCTTTAAAGTCCCTTCTGACTTCTGTCCATTCTCATCCCAAGAAGTCCATTTCCCATCTTGTTTCCCATCCTTGTACGTTTGATGAGATTTTACTGTTGTATTTTTCCCATCATAAAAAAATAAAAAACTTCCATCCTCACTATCCTCTTTTGTCGTCTTCCCTATATATTTCTGTCCATCTTTTTCCCAATAAGCCCACAATCCATCTGGTTTCCCATTCTTCCAAGTTCCTTCTGACATCTTCTGTCCACTCTCATACCATTCAGTCCGTTTTCCATCCCAGGGATATCCAAATTTCCAAGTCAACTCAAAATTCTCTTTTCCATCTGGTGACCAAGAAGTCAAAATCCCATCTAATATCCCATCATTGAAAACTCCTTCTGACTTCTTCCGTCCATTCTCCCACCAAAAAATCCATAAGTCATCTTTTTTTCCATCCAGATAATCTCCTTCTGATTCCTTGTTTCCACTCGAGTAATAGGTCTCACCTTTAACTAATTCAATTCTATCTTTTGTCTTGTTATGATATTTAATCTCTTTTATCGCACCATTATCGTAGGTTGTGACCGAAAAAATGTTCTGTTGTGCTGCTGTTTTAGAACTCCAAATAATCAGCAGTAACGGTAGCATTACTAGAGCTGCTTTCTTCATTTTATCTCCTTATCTAAATTATGCAGAGGAATCAATTTGTAGCGATACTCAAATATGAACTCAATTATTTTAATGATACAGTAAATACAAAAAAAGTAAATAATGATTCATACAAACAGTACTCCATTTCCTGATCCAAATATACAATTATATCATCAATATTCATATTACAGCATTACTACCCGCTTGGCAAGCCAATAATAAATTCTACAGATTCAAAAAAAGGATTGATTTAGTAGTGCCTGAGGGATAAACAACTCAATCCTCCATCCAACTTCCTGAATTCCGACACATTAACAGTCCTGACTGAAAATCCTGATTTTTCCACTTTATCCCTTGTCTTTGGAAATCCTTCCGATAGAATGACCGTTTCATTTACAGAAATGGAATTAGCTGAATAGCTTTCTCCCGGTTCTGTTGTAATTATGGTAAACCCGTTGAAGTAATTACTAGTTATTGATTCCGGATCAATCAATATGCAATTATTTCCTATGTAAGAAACCGCTGACTTTAAATGAAGTCCCTGGTTCACAGAAATGATAGATCCTGTCATTCCATTATTGCGTACAATTTCAATAAACTGTTCTGCTCCTAATTGGTTTGTCCTTTCAGAAATTCCTATGTAAAAGTGATTTTCCACTTCCAAAACATCACCACCCTCCAGTGTGCCGGGATATTTAATTTTTTCTATTGTGTTGAATTCCCCTTGCAGCAGTTTTTCAACCGCTTTGATCTCTCCTCTTCTTGATTCTGCGCCGGGATTGGTAATGACAGCACAGGATGGGATCAAAACAGCAGTGTCTTCAACAAACGTTGAATCAGGGTAATTTTTATCTGGCGGAAGTACAGTTATCTTTAACCCCAATTCTTTCAGAATCTTTACATAGTTTTGGTGCTGACGGAGAGCTTTTGGATAGTCTGGTTTTCCTAAAGATGAAGTTGTGATTCCATATATAAAATTTTTATAAGGTGGGCAAACAATGGCATGGGTGAAATTCATCAAACTATTATTTTTGAAACCCTTTATCCCAAGTGCTTCTTGTTAATGTTTTTCCCAGAGAAATCAATTTGCAGTGCTGGAAATAATAGCAGAGCCAACCAGAGACCAGGGGACGTCTTTCCCCTAGAGTGTTAGATAAAGTTTTTTACACTTCAATTTTAGTCATATTCATAAGATGCGAACGTTGTTAAATCCAAAATAAAAACGTTCCCAGTGTTTGTATCTAGGTATTCAACAACTTTAGTGTCTAGATAAAGATGCACCCAGCTACAGTTTTTAACTGTTTCACCCTCTGGGCAATCAGAAACACAATAAACAATTACAATTGTATTTAATCCATCTGTATCTTGGGTTTTCAACCATTTGCAATCAATATAGTCCGTCTGTTCAGAACCATCTTCAGAACAACCATTTAAAGCCAAAAGTATAAATAATAATAAGATTATTTTTCTCATATTAGTATCTCCAAAATATTATAATACTCTCTTCATTTTACCCAGAGAAATCAATTTGCAGTGAATAATATCATCCATTAACTAAGCGTTAAGCCTTCTGTCTCCTCTTCTTCTATCATACTCAACAGGGATTTGTTCTTTTCTTCTCTCTCTACTTCTTCTCTCTCCTTGTCTTCTGTCTCTCCTTCTCCTGTTACTATCAGTATTATCATTGATTTTTCCGGATAAATTTTCTTCACCACTCATTTTAATCTCCTTTTAGTCAATTAAATTTACCAACAATGCTATAAATAAAAGTCTCTCCAATTTACTTCAACAGCACCATTTTTTTGGTCTGTATGAAACCAGTTGTTCCCAGCTTGAAAATTCTACCTTCCAGAATTGGACAGAACGATTGCTGAAGCTAAAATCAGTCCAAGGGTATTTGCAGCTAAATCTTTTTTACAAAAATGTCCTCCAGACCTTTTCCGGTCAAAAAATTCTTTTAGCAGCCCAAGGGAAGCAGAGGTTGTGAATGATATTTGAAAAGCATCTTTCTCAGTCATGTCACATTTATTTACAGCAATATATTGGACACCCAACACCCACAAAAAACTGAATGTAGCATGCTGAACTTTATCAAAACCACGCCAGGAATCTTGACATGTTAAACTGTCTGCAGGTAAATCCTTGGCACCAACTAACGCTACGAGGATAAAAATGGCGATGAATATCCCCTTAATACCACAGCCTTTGTTGAGGGTCATTTTAACAGCACCATTTTCTTCGT
>NYYF01000059.1 GCA_002686675.1 Fidelibacterota bacterium | reverse complement strand
AATCTTGGCTAAAAGAAGGTGATTAAAAAACTACATCTATCTTTTTACAAAAAAGCCGTCCTCCAAATTGATTCCTCTGGGTAAATTGAAGAAAATATTACTTATAGTTCACTAATTGTATATTAATTGGTTTTATGGTAATTTTAACCGATTCTATTTAGGAGGACAAAATGAAACAATACACAATAGGATTTATTACAGGTGCTTGTCTTATAGCAAGTGCGGTTATGTTTATGGGTGCAAAGAACCAACATGAAAATTTGGGTGATATAACCGTTAATTCAATAACGGTATTAAGTGATGGGAGTGGTGGATATATCAAAACCTATAACTCTGACGGGAAACAGACATCCTATCTTGGAACTGGTGGCACTGGTGGTTTTCTTGAAACCTTCGATGCTACTGGTCAATCAACATCCTATCTTGGAACTGGCGGCACTGGTGGTTTTCTTGAAACCTATAATATTTATAGTAACAAAACAGCATATTTAGGCACCGGGACAAAGGGCTATGGAATAATAAAACTTTCAGGCCAAAACGGTAATTTGGGCTGGGGAAGATCAGGTAAAAAATAATCCGTCTGTTTGGGTAACACTGAAAACTGACCCCTATCGATAAATATTTTCAACCGTCTTTAAAAAACTAAAATGAAAAGAACCTTATTTGTTTTCACTTCACTTGTTTTTATAACTCCTCTGTTTTCACAGGTTCTATGGAAAGATTTAGACACCCGGGGCGGTTTAGTATATGTGCTTGGAAGAGAAAACCCTTACACAGGTGTAGTTGGAGTCTTCTATGATAATGGGAATCCAAAGATAAAAGGTAGATATAAAGATGGGCTCATGAGTGGAATGTGGACGTATTACTACCCTGATGGCATTATAAAAGCAAAAGGTCAGTTCCTCAGGGGTGATGGAGGAAATATCAATCCAGTATTAGAAATTCCTCAAAATGGGAGAAATGGGAAATGGATTATTTACTACCCCACCAGAAAGGTGAATGCGGAATATCAATATGTGAACGGTGAATTTGATAAGGAATGGGTGGAATGGTATGAAAATGGTCAGAAGAAACGTCATTATTTCTACAACAAAGGAAAAAGAGACCAAACCTGGATAGCATGGTGGCCCAATGGCAACAGAAAAATCGAAGGAGATTTCAAGAAAGGGCTAAAGGACGGTCAATTTACTTTTTGGTATGAGAATGGTCAGAAGAAAATGGAAGGAGTCTGTCGTAATGATAAATTATTGGGGGAATGGACTTATTACAATGATGATGGAAGCACAAAAAAAGTAATACAAGCAGAGATCAAAAAAGAACTGGAAACAGAAATAAAAACCGAGGTTCAAGAAGAATTTAAAGAGCATTTGAAGGTAATAAAATCTGAATACGAGTTGGAAATCCAAAATCTACAGGAAGAATTGAATGCTGAAAAAGAAAGAGCTGCTACTAATATAGCTAAACTCAAGAAAGCTGCTGCAGAAAAGGCCGCCGCTGAAAAGATAAAAGCCGAATCAGAAAAAGTAGAAGCTGTAACAAGAACAAAAGCTGCTGCTGAGAAAGCTGCCGCTGAAAAGATAAAAGCCGAATCAGAAAAAGCAGAAGCTGTAGCAAGAACAAAAGCTGCTGCTGAGAAGGTTGTCGCTGAAAAAACTGCAAAAAGAACGAAATATATGACATTTGCAGGTGCTACATTAATAATTTTCTTCCTTATATATCGATCTAGGAGATCTAAATCTTAAGGCATAGAAACAACCTATCCTGGGTCTGGTGAAAATGGTGGTAGTAATTTATGCCTACCCGAAATAATTACGGCAAAGAGGTTGGAGATGTTGAAGCAAATACTGATCAAGATGAAGTGGTAACACTATCTAATCATCACAGTAATCTTGACTTGGGGATGTCAGGTAAAAAATAACCTGCCCGTTTCAGAATAGCCTTCAAACTAATTCTTCTGGGAAAATTGAAATGAAGAGATACAATAGAGAACCTGTTTATTAGAATCATGCATTTCCTATTTACCATATTATAAAATTGTAACTAATGATTTTGATGGTAGCTCACAAATCTGTATTTCAAGTGTTTCATGAATTTCTAATGAGCGTTACAACCTTCGATAGATGATAAAAAACCAGTGGTAGCAAGAATATTCACTTCTATTCTGAGAATTTCTCCGAAGGTCCGGAAATGCCTCTGGAAATGGTGGTACCAGCGTTTGGCCAAACGAGGTCAAGAGACAGGTTGGGCTTATATGAATTATGGTTACACATCTTTAAATGGCAGTACAAAACTAGATTTGGAAGAAAAAGATGAGAATGATCGTCATTTTATCCAATTATATCACTATGCAGCCTCCGCTGTGCCAATTGAAAATAACAATGTATTAGAAGTAGGATCAGGGAGGGGAGGCGGCACATCCTTTGTTGCACGATATCACAGTCCAGCAGAAATGACCGGTTTAGATTTTTCTCCTACAGCCATCAGCCTTTCTCAAAAAATACATGGAGATATACCTAATCTCACTTTTGTTCATGGTGATGCGGAAAAACTGCCCTTTGAAGATCATAATTTTGATGTAGTAATAAATGTGGAGTCTTCCCATTGTTATGGAAATATGGATGCTTTTGTGAAAGAGGTTTCCCGCGTTTTAAAACCGGGGGGATATTTTAGCTGGGTGGACCTTCGTGGCGCTGATATGATCCAAGCTTTAGAAGTAGCCTTAAGTCATCCCCAACTGCAATTGGTTCAAAACGAAATTATTACTGAAAATGTGATTCAGGCTTTGGATGAAATCCATGAGCGTAAGATCGATCTAATCCGTGAATATATCCCAAAATGGATTCAGCCAGCGTTTAAAGATTTCGCTGGTGTGAAAAATTCAAAAATCTACAATGCTTTTAAAGATGGCAGTGCCTTATATTTGGCCAAGACATATCAAAAAACTGGACATTGAATTCTTTGGATAAATTTTATCAACCATATTAAAATAGCTAAAATGAAACGAACATTATTTTTTACCATTGCACTTGTATTTATCGCCTCTCTATCTTTTTCACAGACCAAAGTTAATATTAATAATCTCGAAGAATACGGCGGTGCTATGTTTAAAATTAATGATGACAAACCTTACTCGGGAAGAGTATTTGCCTTGTATAAAAATACGGATAATAAAAAGCTGGAAGGATTATTTAGAGACGGATTAAAGAATGGTAAGTGGACCTGGTGGCATGAGAACGGTGATATTTATAGTAAGGGCAGCTTCAGGGCCGGATTGATGAGTGGCCAGTGGGAATTTTATTATAGTAATAGTAAAATAATGGCTGTGGGACATTATAGGAATGGAGATGGCACGAATGAAGATAAAAACGAAATTCCTATACACGGTCGCCAGGGCAAGTGGGCATTTTGGCATAAAAACGGTTTCAAAAGCGGCGAACAAACTTGGAAAAACGGTAAGAGAGATGGTGTGTTTACATCGTGGCACTATACTGGTGCGAGGGCCTCTGAAATAACTTATATTAATGGAAATATAAATGGCATGTGGACTTATTGGAATGAGAAGGGTGAAAAGGAACGGGAAGGAACTGTTGAAGAATATAATATATTAGTCAGACTCGAAGAAGAGGCAAAGGCTGTTGAAGAGATGGCTGTTGAAGAGATGGCTGCTGAAGGCTGGTTTCAGAAAGGCTACAACGCTGGAATGAATGGAGAATACAATGCAGAAATTTCACTCTATTTAAAAGCCATTGAGTTGAAGCCTGATTATGCTGATGCCTATATCAACCTGGGGATTGCTTATCAAAAACAAAACAATTATACTAAAGCCATACAGATGTGGGAGAAAGCCATTGAACTAAAGCCGGATGATGCTGATGCCCATTACAACCTAGGGAATGCTTACAAAGACCAGGACAATCTCATCAAAGCCATACAGATGTGGGAGAAAGCCATTGAACTAAAGCCGGAGGATGCTGATGCCTATATTAACCTGGGGATTGCTTATGGAAAACAAGATAACTACACTAAAGCCATACAGATGTGGGAGAAAGCCATTGAACTAAAACCTGATTATGCTTTGGCCTATATTAATCTGGGGATTGCTTATGGAGAACAAAACAATTATACTAAAGCCATACAAAGTTATGAGAAAGCCATTGAACTAAAACCTGATTATGCTTTGGCCTATTGGAATCGCTCTATAAGCAAAGACTCTGTAGGCGATAAAAGTGGGGGTTTGGAGGACACTAAAAAAGCAGCACGGCTGGGACACACAGAGGCTCAGGACTGGCTCAAGGAAAATGGATATGACTGGTAATGTAAAGAAGGTAGTACTGCTGAAGTAACCACTACAAATTGATCCCTCTGGGTACATTGGAGAGATGGAGAATTAAGAAAGAGAATATTAAAATGAAAGAAAGCACCTTACTTTAGTCAATAAAAACTATGTCCGAACAGAAAACACCAGTGTCAGAATATTCACCCTTAGAATTAATTACATATCTATTTTCACACCTTCAATTAGCTGACAATCAGATAGACTGGGAAGAGAAGGAAGTTTGGTCAGAATCACTGACAAAATTCTTTCCCGACCATACACCTGAAAGAGCTCAGGAAATCTTTCAACGCGCATGCCAACTTATTATTTCAATGAATGATTTTGAACGTAAAAATCACTTAATCACTGTCTGTGACCAGCTTAAAAAACATTTCAGCAAAGACCACCTCCAGAGCAATCTTTCCCCAAAACTCACAAAATTGATCGCTGCAGATGGTATAATTTTATCTACCGAGACTGAGATGGTTTCCCTTATTGAAGAAAAGCTGGATATCAAAATTGATATCCCAGACGAATAAGAAACGTTAACTCTTCACTGCAGACGGCTTTGGAATCCAGTGAATGCTGGTATCTACCTATGCCAGAGACATACAGGTGAGTTTATGTAAGCTAAGAAGATGGTGCTGTTGAAGTAAGGAAATCTCTACAATAATATGAAGCCCCGCTTTTTGCCGGGTTTTTTGTTTTTGTTACGCATAGATTAGTGTAAATTTCTTTATATGAAGAAAATATTACCCATTTTAATGAGTTTTGGATTATTGTTTTCGGCCAATTTGAAAAATGAAGCCATTTCATTTCCGTCAATAGTAATCTCTTCTGAAGGAAATAATATCAATGTTGGGAAATTGACCGAAGGCTCAACAGTAATTATCATAACAATAAAATCTCCTTCCTGTCCTGTATGTCAGATACAATTAATTCGAATTGGAAAACAGCTGGATAACTTCAATAAATGTAATGTTACTTTTCTTGTTCTCTCACCTGGTACCAGCAAAGAAGTACTTCAAGTTAAACTCACTACTGGATTTCCATTTCCGTTTATACCCGATGATGACTTATCAATTGCTAAAGCACTTGGACTGCTTCTAAACCCACAACAAATACTTCCTTCCATTATAGTCTTGAATGATAATTTAACTATTAATTGGATCCAAAGAGGAAGAAACAATATATATTTTGGGGATGACGAATTATACGATTATCTTGATTGTGATAATTGGATTTAATCTTAACTTTTAATAAATAAACAGATAAGGGGGAAAAATCAAGATACAAATCGGACGGAATGATCCTTGCTACTGTGGAAGTGGTAAAAAGTACAAAAGTTGCCACCAGAAATCAGCAGAAAAAACCGGAAAGGGTTGGATGTACCTTATGGGTGCTGCGGTTCTTGCAGGTATAATTTTTGTCATCTATAGTGTGTTTTTATCTGGCGGTATTAATAATCCGCCTCCTGGAAAAGTTTGGTCCCCGGAACATGGACACTTGCACGATGCACCAACAGCAATCAATCTAAATCCTTCTGGATCATCAGCCGGTATTACTCCACCACCCGGTCCAGCACCAGAGGGAAAAATTTGGTCTCCAGAACACGGACACTGGCATGATGCACCAACAGTAATCAATCCAACTTCACCCGAACCATCAACCAAATTAATTCCCCAACCTCCTAGTGAAGTGCCTGATGGTAAAATTTGGTCTCCGGAACACGGACATTTGCATGACGCTCCAAATATTTCAACCCCTTAAAATTTTTCAGTTTCATTTAGTTTCTTTGTAGTGCTTATTTTTAGTTACAAGATACGGTATAGGTGTTGAATAGGGAGATAGACGTCACTTCCTTAAAACAGCTTCTATGGGATTCCTTGGTAATTTGATTACGGGGCTTCAGTAAAGGAGAAAACTATTAACGTAAGCCTGTACTTTCCATCTGGACTTACGCTGGGCTCAAGGGATATCTTGAACGTGTATATACCATCAATGCTAATTGATTGCTGTTTTATATATGGATATAGTTACTCTTTTGCAGGTAAAGATTGGAGCAGATTACATTGGTCTTTAAAAAGTGCTAACATTTCGCTTATTTTTTCATCACCCTTTAAACCATGACCAATGAAAACTTTATGGTCCAAATTATATGTTTTTATATGATACCATTGACCAGGGATCAATAATTTACCAGCTTTATAAGCTACGATGTGGTCTTCTCCATCTGTTCCGGTTGTTGGGCCTAATTGTGAGATTGTATTAACGATCCCATCATTTTCATACCATGTAGAATCTGTAGCTGTACCATCCGTCCAATAGGCTTTTTTTCTACCCATGATCCGGGCGTTGGCCCGTAAGATCAAGTTCATACTTTTATGGGGAACGTGAAATCCGCTGGTACTATCTAATTTGGTGTTTGATGTAGCATAAGAAAAATAGTAAATATTAGAACTTACTGGAGTCAGGTTGTTTAATAATTTTGCACCTTCCAGGCTTACATCCCAGGCACACATATTCCTTGTTCCCCAGGCTTTATGTTCACGCATGCGCCTGAAGTAAGCTACCCACGTTTCTTCTCTCCTTTTTTCAAAACCCCATTGCTGCAAGTCAAAGTCAAAAAAATCATTCCCCACTACAGCAGCTACACCCATAACATCCTGTAGAAAAGGGATGCCTTTCGTAATAATGTTAGACAGGGTTGTACCATTGTGAGGAGTAGAAATTGTAGTAATAGAAGCGGTCCAGCCGGTATGAACGTAACCTAACAAGGTACTTTCTTCCGGTTGTTCTTCCTCTTCTTTCAAATAGAAAACACTTTCAAGTAAATACTGCAGCATTCTGGCTGTTTGCCCTCCCATACTATGCCCAATAATATGTATTGGATGGTTCTTGTCCCATTCAGGATATAATCCCGGAAAGTTCTTTGCTTTCGGTTTTT
>NYYF01000058.1 GCA_002686675.1 Fidelibacterota bacterium | reverse complement strand
TGGGGAGCAACACCCCGGGACCTGGATTCGCACTTGCTAACACCGGAGATAGAAGGCAATACCCATCATATATACTATTCAAATAGTGGTAGCTATAACGTCGCACCTTACGCCAAGCTGGATACGGATGATACCAATGGCTATGGCCCAGAGACAATCACTATCAACCAGTTGTTCGCTGGAACCTATACCTATTATATTAAAAATTTTAGTGGTGGTAGTTCGGGTCTGAAAAATTCAGATGCAGTGGTTCAGATTTACAGTGGTGAATCCTGTGCTGCCAATATTATTGAAGTACCCACAGATACGAATGGATTATTCTGGCATGTATGTAATATTGATGGTGCGACGGGTGATATTACGGTGGTTAACGAGATACAAAGCTCGGCACCATAATATTTTTAAGTAAATAACTTGGTAAGTAAATTAATAATTACACACAGGGAGCGCAGTAAAAGATCTGGGAACTGCTTACAAATTGATTTTTTTGAGTAAATTGAAGAAGCTTTTAATTATAGAATAAGTGGTAGATTTTGATATAAAGAACATTAGTTATTATTATTGCGATGAGTAATAAAGAAAAAACGTTTTCTTTGCATTGGGGCAGCGGAATTGTTGAAGAGGAAGCACAAATTCAATGTGAACACCATATCCCAACCATTCAGCTCTTAAAGTTCACTGAAGGTGAAGCTAAGGGAACCTGGGAAATTCGATTTTGTCATTATAATCATGAGGGGCGTTTTCAACGCTCCCCTCTTATTTTGGATGCTAAGGATGTTCCACGATTCAAACGAGCTCTTGAAAAAACACCAAAACTCAAAAAGTTATTAGCCCAAATGGTCAAGTAAATGGTTACTATAAAACGGCATTCTTATTGTGAAACAGACGAAAGAAATTATCTGATTTCTCTGGAAAAATTGATAAGACCTAAATTTATAGCATTCTTGATTTAATGAACTAAAAAGAGATGAATGTGAAAAAAGATTTGCTAATCATATCACTACTGTTTCTTTCAGTAGGGTTTTCCCAACAACTAAAGACAAATGAAGTTATAACTGAGAGGCATGATAACGGACTTAAAAAATTATTAGTAGTTTTTGAAGGAACTGGAATCAATGAAGCACTGGTAGGTAAATATGGTTTTTACGAGGATGGGTTAAATGAGTTTATTGAATTATATAGAAACAATAAAAAAAATGGAAAATCTCTTTATTGGCATGATAACGGAAACCAAAAAGGTGAATTGAATTACAAGGATGGAAAGTTGTATGGTACTCAAAAAGAATGGCATAAGAATGGGAAATTACATTTTATTAATACGTATAAAGATGGTAAGAAAAACGGTTTAGAGACCAATTATTTTTTTGATGGGCAGAAACAAAATGAAGGCAAATACAAAGATGGTAAACAAAATGGATTATGGTCTGGATGGTATAAAAACGGGCAATTACATTTTACAAGTACTTATAAAGATGGTAAACAAGATGGATTATATACTGAATGGTATTCGCATAGATGGAAACATGGAGAAGGGAACTATAAAGATGATAAACAGGAGGGATTGTGGACATGGTGGTTTAAGGACGGGAATATTGATAAAGAAGAAAAGTATGATGGCGGATATAAAATTGAAGAAACTATTTACACTTATTATAAAAGCGGAAAAAAGGAATCAAAAGGATCGTTAACAGAAGGGAAAAGAAATGGCTTATTTACTTACTGGAACGAAAATGGTGAAAAAATTAAAGAAGGGTCATATGTTAATGATTTAATGGAAGGTGAATGGTATTTCTCTTTTATAAACAAAGCCAGCGAGCAATGGGAATCTTTGATTGGTTCTTTTAGGTCAGGAGATGGAGGTAACCTAAATAAGAATTCTGATATACCTCAAAATGGAAGACACGGTTTATTTACAGGTTTTTTTGATAACGGACAGAAGTTGTCCGAAGAACACTATAGAGATGGCATACGAATAGGGAAATTTGAAGGATGGTTTAAAAACGGAACGAAAAAATTGGAATATTACTATAATGATGATGGCACTAGAGATTCTACCAGACCCATAACCCGATGGTATGAAAATGGACAGAAGAAATTTGAAGGAACTTACAAGGCTGGAAAAAAAGATGGACCTCGGACTTTGTGGCATGAAAATGGACAGAAGAAATTTGAAGGGACCTACACGGCTGGAGGAAAAGATGGGCTTTGGACTTTGTGGTATGAAAATGGAAAGAAGAAAATTGAAGGAACTTACAAGGCTGGGAAAAAAGATGAGCTTTGGACTTTGTGGTACAAGAATGGAAAGAAGAAAAAAGAAGGGATGTACAAAACTAGGAAAAAAGATGAGATTTGGACTTTGTGGTATAAGAATGGAAGGAAGAGGATAAAAGGAGCTTACAAGGCTGGGGAAAAAGATGAGATTTGGACTTTTTGGTATGAAAATGGAAAGAAGAACAAAGAAGGGACTTACACGGCTGGGAAAAAAGAGGGGCTTTGGACTTTGTGGTATGAAAATGCAAGGAAGAAGATGGAAGGAACTTACGAGGCTGGGAAACTTATTTCTAGAGAGTGTTGGGATAAAAGTGGAAATGAAAGAGAGTGTAGGGAACCTCTAAATTGATTTCCCCGTATCGCAGGCCTGACTGGCGCCCTGATTATGCTGATCGGGAAACCCGAAAGACCTGTTGAAATTAATATTGCTGAAATAATAGGTTGAGTAAAATGAATGATATAAAAGTTTTTAAACCAGACTATAGAGATAGTAAAAAATCACATATTCCTGATATGACTGTATATAAGGGATTGTATGATAAATCTGTCAAGGATCCCGAAAGTTTTTGGGCAGAACAGGCCGAACGTCTGGACTGGTATAAAAAGTGGGACAAAGTAGCAGATAATGATCTCAAAAAAGCTCAAATTAAATGGTTTGAAGGCGGGAAGCTAAATGTGTCTTATAACTGCCTGGACCGTCACATCAAAGCAGGGTATGGTGATCAGATTGCACTCATATGGGAGGGAAATGATCCCAATACAGATACAGCATTATCCTACGCGGAATTACTTTCGGAAGTGTCGAAATTTGCAAACATCTTGAAAGAAAAAGGGGTGGAAAAAGGAGACCGCGTTTGCATTTATATGCAGATGATTCCTGAGCTGGCAATCGCTATGCTGGCATGCACTCGCATTGGTGCAGTTCACTCCATTGTGTTCGGGGCTTTTTCACCGGATTCCCTGAGGAACCGAATTAATGACTCTTCCTGCAAAGCTCTCATTACTCAGGATACAGGTGTTCGGGGTACTAAACAGAATATCCCCATGAAATCAAATGCAGATATTGCCCTGAAAAATACACCTTCCATTAAAACCGTAATTGTCGTTCAGCGCACTGGGGAAGAAGTTGCCATGCAGGAAGGGCGGGATTTCTGGTGGGAAGAACTGATGGAAACTGCTGATGATATATGCCAGCCTGTAAAGATGGATGCTGAAGATCCTCTCTTTATTCTCTATACGTCTGGTTCAACAGGAAAACCAAAGGGGGTTCTTCATACCACTGGCGGATATATGGTTTATACTTCTTTTACCCATGAGCTTATCTTTGATTATCATCCAGGAGATATTTACTGGTGTACGGCTGATATCGGATGGATCACGGGTCATTCCTATATTATCTATGGACCCCTTGCAAATCGGGCCACAACTCTCATGTTTGAAGGTGTACCCAATTATCCGGACTTTGGGCGGTTCTGGGATGTGGTGGAAAAACATAGGGTGAATATATTCTACACTGCACCCACCGCATTACGGGCTCTCATGAGAGAAGGCAATGATTATGTCATTAATCGTGACCGTTCATCCATTAAGATACTGGGGACCGTTGGCGAACCCATTAAGGAACCGGAATGGATGTGGTATTACGATGTGGTAGGCGAAAACCGCTGCCCGATTGTAGATACCTGGTGGCAGACCGAAACCGGCGGAATTCTCATTACTCCATTGCCAGCCGCAACGAAATTGAAGCCTGGTTCAGCAACATTACCATTCTTCGGGATTACACCCGTTATCCTAGATCCGGATGGGACTGAACTGCATGGCAACCCTGCAGAAGGATTATTGGCTATCAAAACATCCTGGCCTGGGCAGATGCGTACCATTTATGGGGATCATAAACGGTTTTATGACACCTATTTTTCTATGTTCAAGGGTTATTATTTTACCGGTGACGGCGCTCGCCGGGATGAAGATGGCTATTACTGGATCACCGGGCGGGTGGATGATGTGCTGAATGTGTCCGGTCACAGGCTGGGCACGGCTGAGATAGAGGGTGCAATTGGTGCCCATCCGTCTGTTGCTGAAGCCGCTGTAGTGGGATATCCCCATGATATTAAAGGGCAGGGAGTTTATGCTTATGTCACTCTCATGGCAGGAGTGGAAGCAAATGATAATACGTTTTCTGAAATCAAGATGAAGGTGAGAGAGCTTATCGGCCCTCATGCATCGCCGGATAAAATTCAATTTACTCCAGCGCTTCCAAAAACAAGATCGGGGAAGATTATGCGCCGGATACTTCGGAAAATTGCAAAAGGGGATACAGCAAATTTAGGGGACACCTCCACGCTGGCAGATCCGGGTGTGGTAGATGACCTGGTGGCTGGGATACAGTAAGCTGCAGCCCCATCCCATTAGCTTATAAAGTATCAGCAGATTATTCAGTCTTCCGGATTCAGTGATTACGTAATCGGCATAAGCTTCTGGATCCAGGCAAATCCCTGCACTCTCACACTAAACAGGTAAAAAGGTTCGCTGATTGGACAAAGGGTGGAATTAGGGGTAAATTGAGGGGATAAAAAAATCAAAAAATGTTAAAGGTGAAAAAGAATTAATGTCTATTAAATTGAATGGAAATGAATTAACTGTTGAAAAACTCGTAAGGATTGCTAGAGACGGTGAACAGGTAGAACTCGCTCAGGATTCTCTCCGCTCAATAATAAAGTGCCGAGAGATGATCGAGGAGAAAATACAAGCAGGCGAGATAATGTACGGAGTAAATACTGGGATTGGTGAATTTTCCGAAATTGTTTTGGACGATACTCAGATTAAAGATTTTCAAAAGTATCTTATTTATAATCATGCAGCAGGCATTGGTGATCCGGCACCAATTGAATATGTGCGGGGTTCCATGGCAGGCAGGATCAATGTTCATGCACATGGAAATTCGGGATGCCGTGCTGAAATTACCCAGACCCTTGTGGAGATGCTGAATAAAGGTGTAACACCCTTTGTTTGTCAGAAGGGTTCTGTTGGAGCTTCCGGTGATTTAGCTCCAATGTCACAAATTGCTTTGGTTCTTTTAGGAGAAGGGGAAGCATATTATCAGGGTAAGTTGTTGGATGGGAAAATTGCCATGGAAAAAGCAGGGATTGCTATCCCGGGACTGGAGGCAAGAGATGGCCTTGCGGTTATTAATGGATCGAACGTATTGACTGCAATGAGTGCGATTCTTTTATACGATGCAAATTGCTGGTTCAAACAAGCAGAAATCGCTGCGGCAATGACGCTGGAAGCACTGAAAGCAAATATGAAACCTTATAGTGAAAAATTGCACCAGGTTCGGGGGTTTTCCGGTGCAATCCGATCCGCAAATTCCATTAGAAAATTGGTTGTTGGTGGAGATGTAATGGAAGGAAAGGTTAAAACCCGTGTACAGGATGCCTATTCTATGCGCTCAACTCCACAAGTAATCGGTGCAGCGCATGATGCCTTGAAATTTGCAAAATCACAGGTGGAAATCGAACTAAATGGTGTTGGAGACAATCCTGTATTTTTCCCTGATGAAAATATTCAAATCCCCGGAGCCAATTTTCAAGGCACACCTGTTTCTCTTCCAATGGATATGGTGGGAGCATCTATCACTATGGTGAGTGTAATGTCTGAGAGACGTCTGAACCGCCTGAATAATCCCGCATTGAATGTTGGACTTCCTGCATTTCTAACGAAAGGTGCTGGTATGTTTTCAGGATTAATGTTATCTCAATACACTGCAGATACGCTAATCGTGGAACAGCGCATACTTTCTGCACCAGCATCCATACAATCTATTCCAGCAGCTGCAGACCAGGAAGACTTTGTCTCTATGGGGATGAATACTGCATTACAGAATAAACAAATACTTGATAATGCTTATGGGATTTTAGGAATTGAATTTATGGCAGCTGCACAGGCGTTAGATTTTAGAGAATATCAATTCGGAAAAGGTGTGAAAACTGCAAAAAAAGTGATCCGAAAATATGTAGAATTTTTGGATGTAGACCGGCCACTCTATCCAGATCATGATCGAATGAAAGAATTGGTAGAATCCTGTGAAATTCTTAATGAAGTGGAAAAAGTGATAGGAAGTTTGGAATAAAACGAAAATGGGGACAATATTTGGTCCGGTAGCAAATAGTAGATAGTAGTAATCATTATTATTAGTGACTTTTATTATTTTTACCTGTAACTTCCATCAAGTTATAGGAGAAGATGTCATGCGATTCAGTAAACAACGAGAAAGTATTTTGGAGATTGTTAAGGGGACTTATAGTCATCCTACTGCTGATTGGATTTATGCCCAGGCACGCCAGGTTATTCCCAATATCAGTCTTGGGACCATCTATCGAAATCTTGGTCAGCTCGTAGATAGAAAAGAAATTCGTGCTTTGGATGTCGGAGGGGCAATTCATTATGATGGACAAGTACATGATCATCAGCATTTTCTTTGTGTTGAATGTGATAGAGTTTATGATATCGACATTAAATCAGGCGATGTTGTGTCTCTGATTGAAACAAAAATTGATCACCACGTCACCGAGTGTCAGGTTCATCTGACCGGAACGTGTTCAATCTGTAAACAAAATTAAAAAAAGGAAAACATCATGTTAGTTACAAAACAAGCTCCGGAATTTAAAGCTACTGCTGTAATGCCGGATAATTCATTTCAGGAAATCAGTCTTTCGGACTACAAAGGAAAGAAAGTTGTTCTTTTCTTCTATCCCCTTGATTTTACATTTGTGTGACCATCCGAGCTCATCGCTTTCGATCATCGCATAAGCGAGTTTGAAAAGCGAAACACCCAGGTCCTGGGTTGTTCGGTAGATTCACATTTCAGTCATTTAAAATGGAAAAACACTGCCATTAATGATGGTGGAATAGGGAATGTTCATTATCCTATCATTTCAGATTTGGATAAATCAATTGCTCGGAAATACGATGTACTTTTAGGAGCACAGGAAGCTTATGTTGCCACCAGTGAGGAAGATATGGAGATTACGGTAGGAGGAGATGTAACATTGAGAGGCTCATTCCTCATTGATGACAAGGGAACAATTCGTCATTCAATCCTCAATGATTTACCCCTTGGGAGAAATATAGATGAAATGCTCCGTCTCCTTGATGCATTAGATTATCATAATGCGCACGGAGAAGTGTGTCCTGCCGGATGGATCCATGGGAAAACTGCAATGAATCCATCTAATGAAGGTGTACGGGAATACCTATCTGCAGAAGCGGATAATCTTTAATAGTTAAATAAGGAGAATACACGTGGAATTAATTCATCCAATTTTTAAATGGCTACATATCATTGCAGGGATTACCTGGATAGGGCTCTTATACTTTTTTAATTTCATTAATGGGCATGTTGCAGCAACTATGGATGGTGATACAAAAAAGAAAGTAGTGCCGGAGCTCATACCCCGCACCTTGTACTGGTTCCGCTGGGGCGCTGCCTGGACATGGGTCACAGGACTCGTTTTGTTATTGGTTGTATTTTACCACGGCGGATTAACATTTGAGGATGTAGAATCAGGATTTGGCACAAATGCTTTGGTAATGATCGCTGTTACTTTTTTAGGTGTTTTTCTTTATGATGCTTTGTATAAAAGCGGTTTAGCATCTAATGTTCGGGTTGTCACAATTATCAGCTTTATTTTAATTGGGGCAGTAGTTTATCTCATGAAAGAATGGGCAGGGTTTAGTTATCGTTCAGTTAATATCCATTTAGGGGCATTGTTTGGAACCAATATGGCTTTTAATGTGTGGTTTAGGATTTGGCCTGCACAGCAAAAAATAATAACTGCTATAAAAGGCGGTGAAGCTCCTGATGGAGATTTGGTTGCTTTGGCTGGCCTCCGTTCCAAGCATAATACCTATATGTCAGTTCCCCTAATTTGGACAATGATTAATCAGCATACTGAATCACTTGCAGGTGGAAATTTTGGGATTACCGCCGGCACAAACTGGTTGGTATTAATGGGTATTGTAGCTTTGGGTTGGCATATTGTTTTCCAGTTATACAGAAAATCCGGAAAAGTGGAAGGATTCTAACCTTTTATTACAAATCTCTAATTATTCAGCCCAGACAATCTTCCGACTGAGCTTCTTCTTAAGTCATTTATCCAATATTATTTCTACCATTTTCAATAAGTTAATAATGAAAAGTACTTTTCTCCTTTTAATAAATATATCACTCCTTTTTGGAGCAAAAGATTATTTCCAGCAGCATGTGGCGTATACTATAGAAGTAACCCTTGATGACTCTGCCCATACCTTGCACGCTAATGAAAAAATAATTTATACAAATAATTCTCCTGATACACTTCAATTTATCTGGTTTCACCTTTGGCCAAATGCTTATAAAAATACTGAAACAGCATTTGCGAAACAGGGTGAACGGTTTCTTTCTACGCGTTTTCTTTTTTCTGATGAGGAGGACCGGGGGTATATCGATAGTCTGGATTTTGCAGTTGATGGAGTAGATGCAAAATGGGACTATCATTCTGAATGGATTGATGTGGCAAAAGTTGAACTCCCGGTTAAGTTAGCTCCGGGTGGACAGACGGTAATAGAAACACCATTTTTTGTAAAATTACCGGAAGTATTTTCCCGGCTAGGGCATACCGGAAAACATTACGAAATAACTCAATGGTATCCAAAACCGGCAGTCTATGATCATCTTGGCTGGCATCCTATGCCCTATTTGAATATGGGAGAATTCTACAGCGAATTTGGTAGTTTTGATGTAAAAATCACTCTTCCTGAACACTACCGTATTATGGCAACTGGAGATTTGATTGATGGGGAGGAAGAGTACGCCTGGCTTGATTCCCTGGTTACCGAAGGAGATTCCCTGTATTCTCTTGATAAAAAAGCATTTAAAAAAGCAATTCGCGAATTACAGATGGGAAAAAAGAAAAAGGGAAAGTTTGTAAGGAATTTCATTGGTCATTTCAAAAAAGAGGAGGGTGATGATGAGGAGGAGATAAAATCTTCATCCGTTATGAAAACACTTCACTTTCATCAGGAGAATGTTCATGATTTTGCCTGGTTTGCAGATCCTAAGTGGATTGTGAGAAAAGGTACTCTTTATCTAGCAGATTCCACCCGTGAAGTCACACTCTGGAGCATGTATTATCCCAAGAATGCTAAACTATGGGAGAACTCTATTGAGTATCTCCATGATGCCGGATATTGGTATAGCAAATTCAATGGTGATTATCCCTATAATCATATCACGGCGGTGGATGGAGATCTTAGTGCCGGCGGAGGTATGGAATATCCCAATATTACGGTTATCTCAAAGATGCCATCTAAACATCTGTTGGAAATGGTCATCATGCATGAAGTGGGGCATAACTGGTTTTACGGTATTTTGGGCAGTAATGAAAGAGATCATACCTGGATGGATGAGGGATTAAACGAATTTTGTAATATTCGCTATTGGGATAAAAAATATGGGGATAATAACAGGCGTTATGTGATAAATGAATTTACACAGGAGAAACTGGGACTATTCAGCATCGGGCATAATATGAGATTCGGCTTCATGGATTATATGGGCTATACATCCTTGGTGAAAATGGGCGATGAGGAGCCTTTGGAAACTTCTTCTAATGACTTTAAAATTCGATCAAGCTACTGGCTAAGTTATTCCAAGCCAATGGTATACTCTTGGCATTTGCTCCATTATCTGGGTGAAGAGACCATAGATAAAATCATGCACAATTATTATGAGGATTGGAAATTCAAGCATCCCTACCCTCAAGATTATTTTTCATATTTTGGTAAGTATAGCGATAAGAATTTGGACTGGTACACCCATGATGTCTTCTACAAAACGGGCACAGTTGATTATGCAGCTTCTATTATAAATAATGACGCTGTATTCATTAATTACGGTTCGCTTACAGTTCCCTTTGAAGCTGCCTTTTATGATGAAAAAAGAAATGAGATATCCCGACAATGGTTTGAAGATGTAGGGCGGGTTAAGTCGATGCCATTACCAGTAGGAACCAAATCGATTATTATTGATCCGGAGAGAACACTTCCTGACGTGAATCGTCCAAATAATGCCACCTATAAACCTCTAGAGTTTACCTGGATATTCGATGAGCCTCAACATTATAAATGGGAAATATTCTGGATGCCCTGGCTGTTCAGCTGGAACCAGTTTAATGGCTGGACACCTGGCCTGAATTTCTATCATGGTTATGTGCCTGGCTATAACTATGGTATAAGTATACGGCCCATGTGGGATTTTAAGAATGAACAACTCATTGGTTCTGTAAAATATAAGCGTACTCTTTATAATTTTTTGAATTTTAATACCAGCACATTTAATATTGACATTGCTCGGAATTCCGGACGGTCGGGTGCCCATATGGCAATTGACGGCAAAAGAAAAGAACATTTAAAACGTTATCCTGTATGGACAAGTACTGCTACAATAGATTATCATAACATTGAAGAAAAAGCTGTTGATCCAAGCTATTATGATAAATGGTCAATAGCAGTGGGCTTTGCGGAGCTGAAGTTTCATAACCGACCGAATCCATATCTGAATTATCATTTTCGTACAGGCATAAAGGCCAGTATTGTGGGCAGTAAATTTATGCGCCTCAATATCCAAACCAACATCAATTACAGATTTACTAAAGAGATTAATACAAAGCTTCGTATATGGATTGGTGGATTTATTGTTGATGATGATATTCCTAAACAGTATCAAACTTATCTCAGTGGCAATATTGATCCAGATTTTCGCAATAATTTCATCTACAATCGTACAAGTGATATGAATGATATTTCCATCGGTCCCCGCCAGTATGATATTGGTGGGCCTTCTATACATGGTTTGATATTAGAAGATGATAAAATGAAGGGAGTCAAAGACTGGGTTATTTCTGCCAATTTTGATATTACAGTGCCGAAATTTCCTGGAAAACCTTTTATAGATCTGGCTTTGGTTGAAGGTGGGAATTCCTATATTGATTTTGGTATCAGGAAATCGTTCGGTCCTCTGGAAATTATTATGCCTCTTTATCAGAGTTGGGATGAAGATGGTTTTGTTACTGATACTGACTGGCTCTTGGAGCGTGTGCGCATTTCACTGCGTCTGTCCGGTTTTAATATCCAAAATTTGTTCTAACATCTCTTTTAGACATGAAAAAATTTTAGTTAGAACATGGGCTTTAAATAATATGTAAATTCCCCCTACGGGTTTCAACGTTATTATATAGGGGTTAGTATTATATATGGCAAAATGGGACAAAAATTCCTTTCTGAGTGATCTGCAAAAAAATTGTAATCGCGAAGTCGTAAAAATTGGTCGTCAGATCATTGATTTTTCCGAGAAACAATCCTCAGATCTGAGTTGGGGCAGAGGCAGTGATCACGGTACCATGACTTTTCGGTGTTCTTCAGATATCGGGGATGTACCAATATTTCATCTCTTATCAGATGGAAGGATAAATCTGCAGATTAATTTTCTTAGGGGGAAAGATCTGCCTAAGATGGTTCTTCGGGATATGATTGTGAAACTGGAATCTAATTTTCTTAAGGAATATGATCCGGAAATGTATCCGACTGATACATTCGTACTCATAGAAGAGTTATTTCATACTAAATCTCAGGTAGAAAAGTTTTTAAAAACAATTGAAGGATGTGTATATCGTTTGAAACAATGATAGTGTCATTATGTAATTAAGCATATTGCCCTGTCTTTTTCCAGCAGGGCATTTTATTTATCTGTATGTATAGATCACAATTTCACTTCCTTTGCTTGACTCCACTCAAATACCCTCGGTAAATTCCTTGACAATGGATGTGATTCGCTTAAAGAATATGGTCTTTTACGGTTATCATGGAATTTCGGAATCGGAAAAGTCACTTGGGGGTAAGTTTGAGGTTGATATGGATTTATACTGTTCGTTAAAAAAATCTGGTAAATCTGACAGACTTAGAGATACAATTGATTATGAAGCTATTTATCAGACGGTGAGATCCTGCACGACCAGTCATAAATATTACTTAATCGAAGCCCTTGGAGAGACAATTGCCCAATCGGTTCTGGAGCAGTACAAAGTAGATCGTCTGAGAGTACGTGTGCGTAAACCTCATGCATCGGTGAAAGGAGTTCTGGATTCTGTGGAAGTGGAATTGGAGAGATCTCTGGAGGATTATGTCTGAAATGGTCTACTTGTCCCTCGGTTCAAATTTGGGAGATCGAGAAGCAAATTTAGCCGGTGCAATAACAGCACTGGGAACATATTCTGAAATCCAGGATGTCCAAAGCGCATCATTTTATGAAACAAAACCCCTTTACAACCTAGACCAGCCTGATTTTCTAAATACGGTAGTAAAATGTCACACAGGATTTACTCCTTTTAAAATGCTGGATGCGGTGATGAACATCGAAATCCTTCTTGGGAGATCAAAAAAACATGAAAAAAATCAACCCAGAATAATTGATATTGATATATTATGCCATGGTGATGCAATCATTGAAACCGAGGAATTAACCATACCTCATCCGGGAATACCAACCCGACTTTTTGTTCTCGTTCCTTTTACCGAATTAGATCCTGATTATATCCTTCCACTCTGGGGAGAAAGCATATCAGAAATGTTGATTCATTGTCCTGATCAATCGGTTATCAATAAACATCTCATTCAAACCAGCGCATGAGAAATTTATACTATGTTGCAATCGAAGGCCCAATTGGTGTAGGCAAGACCAGCCTGGCTAATTTATTAGCAGAAAAGTTAGGTGCTCGAAAAGTTTTGGAAGATTTCGAAGATAATCCCTTTCTTGCTGATTTTTATGAAGAACCTGAGCGTTTTGCATTTCAAACCCAATTATTTTTTCTTTTACAGAGGTATCAACAGCAGCAAGAATTGCGACAAGTTGATATTTTTCATAATCTACTCATAACGGATTATATGTTTATTAAAGACAGGTTATTTGCCTCTTTGAATTTAAATGAGAAGGAGATGAATCTTTATGATACAATTGCGAACCTTCTCGAGAAAAATGTTATTAATCCGGATATGGTGATTTATTTGCAGGCAGATACAGATACATTGGTGAAAAATATTAATAAAAGGCAGAGGACCTTTGAAGTAAATATATCCTACGAATACATAGATGGATTGAACGAAGTGTACAATGAATATTTTTTCAGGTATCAGGATACACCCCTTGTGATCATCAATACAAACAACATTGATTTTGTGAACAATTCCAAGGATCTTGAAGAGGTAATTCAGTGTATACGAGAACCGATCTCTGGAACGAAATTCTTTAATCCTACAACGGAATTATAGATTCCATTTTTTTAGTATAGGGCCAGAGTTTCTATGTTTAAATATATTCTATTAGCAGCCGTTACCTATTTAGGAGTTAAAATGTACCAATTTGTTAGACAATTCCGTATTATGACAGGAGACAAGACGAAAAATAAGCCGACTGAAGAAAAGGATTATTCCAAATTGGAGATACGGGATGCAGAGTTCAAGGACTTGGATGAGTGAAGAGTTAATATGTTAAAAATAAAACGATGGCTAACAAATTCTTATAGCTCACATCAATTTTGGTATGCAGTTTTGAGGATTATCGTAGGGTTTTGTATAGCATTTGGTCATGGATTTGAAAAAATCTCAGGTGGCTCCGAAAAATGGTTGGTGATTGGTTCTCTGGGACTAAAAAGTATCGGAGTGGAATCTTTCCATACTTTTTTTGGATTCATGGCATCTTTTTCTGAATTTGTTGGTGGAATCCTATTGGCAATTGGATTTTTGGTAAGGCCGTCAGCAATCCTTCTGGCAATTACCATGGCATTTGCAGTATTGTTCCATTTTAAGTCGGGAGAATTCGGAGAGTTTGCTGCAATTTATGGAATACTTTTTCTTTATTTTGGATTGACTGGGCCCGGAAGATTCAGTGTTGATTCAAAATTATTTGGTTGGAAAAAATGAAAGCGGTTCGAATCCATGAACACGGGGATATTGATGTCCTGAAGTGGGAAGAGGTTTCAATCCCAAGTATATCGGAAAGCCAGGTTCTTGTTGAGATAAAAGCTGCCGCTATGAATCATCTCGATCTCTGGGTTCGAAAAGGTATACCAGGAGTTCCACTCCCTTGTATTCTGGGTAGTGATGGTTCTGGAACAGTTAAAGAGATAGGGAGTAAGGTAACATCTTTTAAGACAGGAGATGAGGTCCTGATTCAACCTCTGACTTATTGTAGGGAGTGCCGATTCTGCAAGCATGGGCTGGAAAATTATTGCGAGTCTTGGGGGATTTATGGTGAGAATCAGAATGGAACTCAATGCGAATTTATGGCAGTGGATGAAGATCATCTTCGTTCAAAACCACACCATCTGAGTTTTGAGGAAGCTGCTGGATTTCCATTAGTTGCTCAAACTGCCTATACCATGCTGGTCGGACGGGCAAAGATTAAACAGGGTGAAACAGTGTTCATCTGGGGGGCAGGATCGGGAGTAGGCAGCATCGCTATTCAGGTTGCAAAGGAGAAGGGATGCTTGGTGATTGCTGCTGGCGGGTCAGAGGAAAAACTGAACCTGGCACAGGAATTAGGTGCAGATAATGTATTGAATTACAAGCTTGTGGATGTAAAAGAAGAAGTGAATCGAGTTACTGATGGAGGTGGTGTAGATGTCATCTTCGAACACGTTGGAGCAAAGACCTGGAACACCAGCCTGAAAATACTGGGCAAGGGAGGTCGCCTTGTAACCTGTGGTGCAACAACAGGTTCACGTGTGGAAATTGATATAAGGCACTTATTTTACAAACAGCAGTCTATTATGGGTTCTACCATGGGAGATGTGGCTGCCTTCGATGAAGTATTACAATTGCTGGAAGAAAAAAAAATTCGGTCTGTAATTGACAAAGTTTTTCCAATAAAAAATATACGCGATGCACATGTTTATTTGGAAGAAAGTCATCAAGCAGGAAAGGTTATTTTAGTTCCTTGATTCAACCGAATTCAAAATATGAAAAACATATTTTTATTTGTGTTAATGAACGCGATCCTGATAGTTCTCGAGGAGATTGTACACGATGTGGAGGTCAGGAAATCAGATTGAAATTTGTTAGTTTAATAAATCAATATGGATTGAAGGGAAAAGTACGTGCGAATAAATCAGGATGTTTGGATACGTGTGAGTTAGGTCCGACAGTAGTAATTTATCCAGGGGGATTTTGGTATAATCAAATTTCATTAAGTGATGTAGAGGAGATTTTTAAAACATCCGTTCTTGGAAATGATGTGGTCGAAAGATTAAGGTCAACAAATAAAACATGGGAACAATTAGCTAAATTACGAAACCAGTAAACTCAAATGTCAAGATCGAATCTTATCTGTATTTTATTATTATCTCTTTTAATGGGGAAGACTACCAATCCTTCCAGCTTTGGAATTGCTACTGGTTCACATGGATGGGGAATTTCCTACCAAAGAATTTTGAAATCAAATGTAAATAGTGAAATAAATTTTGAATTCCGTTTTTATGATGTGAAGGGTACCGATGAATTTCCCATTTCTACTAATTATGGTACGGAAACCATAAATGAAAAAAGTCTAGTTATCTCCCCGGTTTTTGCAGGATTTCGGTATTATCCGTTTGAAGGGAAGATTGAAAATAACTTTTCACCTTTTGTGACATTAAAAGCAGGCCCTCTATTTATATTCGATGGGAATGAGGAGATAACTTCCTTTATTGAACGCTGGAAAAAAGCGGAAATCCATGTGGCGTTTGGGGGTCACGCTGGAATCGGTGTGAAATTCCTCAGTTCTAATGTTTCATCAATATCAGTGAGTGCGGGCC
>NYYF01000057.1 GCA_002686675.1 Fidelibacterota bacterium | reverse complement strand
GCAGCATCTTTATAGCCAAATGCCTTGGCTACCTTTTTCTTACCGGATGACCTTGTTCCAGGTGAACTCTTTCCTTTATCAAGTGACGCAGCATCTTTATAACCAAATGCTCTGGCTACTCTCTTCTTCTCACCAAAACTTCTCTTGCCATCCGAGTCTGATTGTTTCCGCCCACCTTTAGACCGACCAGCACTTTTTAATTCACCAATTCTACGTGAATCACGGCGTCCTCTAAACCCGGCAGGAACTGCAATGGGTACTTCTTCCGCTTCAATTTCTTCTACGGCTTCATCATCGTCTAAATTCTCCACCAACGCCTCTAAAGAAGCCACGTCTTTAAATCCAAGTGCTCTAGCTACTCTTTGCCTTTTCTCTCTGGATATTCTGGAATTTCTTCTTATTCCTTTCGCAGCGCTACCAACGCCTCCCTTACGACCCCTGAATCCAAAAGTCCTGGCCAGTTTTAATTTTTGGTCCTTCGTGAATCTAACATACTTTTTCCCCTTCTTCTCAAAATAAGGAAGTCTGCTTTTTCCACGCTTACCAGGATTGATTGCTTTCTTACCAGTCTTATTTCCAGCTTTGTGGTAAGATTTATACCCAGCAGCGGTTGCAATAGGTTCCTCCTCAAAATCAATCAGAAGGGCTTCTTGCAAAAGCTCATACTCTTCATCAGTGACTGTAATCTCATCTGGTATAGCAGCATCAATTTCAACGGCCATTACAGATCCGTTAAATATTATCATAGATGCAATTAACATTAATCCGAATTTCTTATTCATGGTTATCTCCTCTTTACTGTTGTTTTGTTTTTTCATTTTTATTTGTTTCAATTTCAAAGTTTTTATCATGTTACTACTAATAAGAGCATTTAAAATCAATTATTTGCATATTTTATTAATTATTATCATATTTCCCGAAAGATGTCAACTGGCCGTTTGAGTGGGCGACAATATTACCGGATCTGAAAACATATTGAGGCAATCCTGGATTTAACTGATTCCCCGTACCACTATCACCAAGCCCTTCTACTTCCGGACATCCACTGACATCGGATGTTATGAAAGATTCTACATTTTCTCCCATAAAATAAATTTTCATCGATTGTTCTGGGTAAGACCATAGATATATATCCTCATAAGACAGGATCGTAATTTCCTTCCTTGGGTCCCCTAGAGTTTCCGCCACATCTTCTCTTGACATACCTACAGAAATCTTTGATTTCTCACAATCATAGGAAAATGCGGTACCAACTCCGGTTCCTGAAGGCGTCCACCCTTTAACATACTGAGAGGCAAAATCCGTAAAAACAGACTGAGAACCTGAGCTATTCAGGAACGATTCAAAGTGGCCTGCAAAATCCCCGTTCTCATGCTTGGCAACCACACCCAGATTAAAATTCACTTCAGGTGATGAAGGAAGGGTTGTGAGAATTGCTTTGGATTCTTCCCACTTGCCTTCATTGATTAAAATGGAGGCTAAAGTATTTCGACACATATTTTTGTCAAAACCCAGTTTTTCTGCTTTTTTCAAATAAATTCTTGCCTGGTCATATTCACCTAGATCATCGCATACACAGGCCAGGTTAAACATACCAATTGCATATTCACTATCTCTTTCGATCGCCGATTTGAATCTTTTCAAAGCTTTTTTAAGCAGCCTTTTATATTTTTTATAACCATCACCCCCTCTTAACACAATTTTATCTGCCATCGTTTGAGTATCAATTTTTAATGATTTCATGGCGGTGACATGTTCAAGAGGAAGCTTTTTCAAAGCTTTCTGATAGTAAATAACACCTAGGTTATTATATACTTCGCGGCTTGGGAATGACTGTAAAAATCCTTTAAATGATTTTTCTGCAAAATTCAAGTTACCCCTGAGATAATACATAACACCTGCATGAAACTTTTCTGCATCATCTATAAAAGTTCCCAACCGATCTTCAAGCTTTGCCAGTCTCACTTCTTTTGATGGATGGTGGACTCCTTCCCCGCTTTCAACAGCCTTATCAATTACGGAGAAAGAAGCACGGGGATCGTATCCCGCTAGTGTGGTATATAAAATCCCTTGTTTGTCAGCATCCAATTCCTTTTGTTTGGTAATCATACTTACCATTCTCTCAGCAGATTCCTCACTGTATTCATCATTAAAATCATAACCCAGCTCCAAGCCTAATTCATCAACATATCCCTTATAATTTTCCTGGAGTCGTCCTTCCAGGGGATTATTTACGTGGCCTTCGTTGATATGAGCAATTTCATGCCCCAGGACCACCGCTAACTCATCATCCGTATCCGTTGAACATAAATTATAAAAAGCAGTGGTAATTAAAACAAATCCTCCTGGCAGAGCCCAAGCGCCAATTTCATCCGATTCAACCAAATGCACCACTATTTCATCTACTCCATCTCTGAGGGAGATACCCTGCATCATCCTCCCCAGTACCTCTTCGATTCTCATTTCAATATCCTCATCTTCAACCCTTGGCATCCCTTCTTCAAAATAGGCAACGGTATTTTCACCCAGGTCATATTCTGTAAAACCCGGAGGCAAATCCAAACCAGTATCATAATTCTGTGACAAAACTCCATTTGGAATAACGATCACCACAGACAGAAAAATTGCAATCGAATTTATTTGAAAAAATCTAGATTTTGATAATTTCATTATTTTCTCCTTTCGAACATTGATTTTAATTCAGGCCATTGCGATAAATGGTCCGCGATTGTACTCTTAGAAAAAACCTTTTTACCATCCAAAGTAAAGTGTACTCCATAAAGTTGATTCTTTTTATCCTGAGTCATTGAAAGTTTTAATTCGCCAATACTATTTTCTTTTCTAACGAACTGATATATAATTTTCTCCGCATTTGTCTCATCAGTATAACGAACGGGTTTATCTTCAGTTTTCAGTTCACCATTACCCTGATAAACAGGAAGACCAGCTGCAAGCTTATCATATTCTTCCAAAGTTATTGTAATATTTAATTCTTTCTTTTCCGTGAACCCGTACATGGGTGCAACTAATTTTTTATCCGCTGTTTCTTTTTCCTGAGCTATCATCGGACTTGCGGATCCAGTTTGTTGATTATTTTTGTTTCCAATTACAAGTAATACAGCAGCTATTGTAGAAATTCCTAATGTCAGAAACACCCGATTATTAAAAAAGGAACTTTGCTTTATTGGTACATTTAACGGCACTTTATTTTCGATTGTCTGCCCGGCTTCAATACCTTTCGCAAGCTCCATGTCGATTTTATCAAGTAACTCTGCAGCCTCATTCAAATCCATGTTGGTCTGAATCTCGCTTGCAGTAGCCATATCGGTTAATTTAGTAATTTTTCTTTCCATATCATCCACCCAATTTGATTCTCTTTCTGAATCAAAAGATACGTTCTGAGACATTTTGTTTTCGGATTTTTTAGTGGATTTTTTCATTAGTTGAATTTCGTCTATATTTCGCCTTTCTACTTCTATAGAGGTTTAATAAATGAAAATTTGCATAATTATCCTAAAATTTTTGTAATACTGTTTTGCCATGACTGATCAAACTGGTTTAATAGTTCTTTAAATTGATTTTTGTCAAGACCGTATTTTTCATCTGCAATTCTGTTAAAATGATTTAAAAGTTCATCACAGATTTTTTTGAGTCTCCTACTGATAGTTGAGACATGAACCTCCAAACGATTTGCCAATTCATTTTCGCGTTTTCTGAGAATAAAATAGTCCCGTAAAAGTGATTTCTCTTCCTGGTTTAATTTTTTGAAGCCAGCGGCGACAATCTCTTCAAGATTTTTCATATCATCATCTGCAAGGCTTTCATCTTCGATACCAAATACAATTGAATCTAGGCTTGATACTTTACTCTCTTTCTGACTAGATAGTACATCTCTAAAAATTACTACCTTTAGCCAGGAGCTAAGGGACCCTCTTCCGTTAAAAGACCCAATCTTTGACTTACCAGTTTTTGGAGATTCCAGGAATAAACTCCCTTTCAATCCCAATTTAATATCGTCTGCTTGACTCTCATTCTTGGTATATAGTAAAGCATATTGTTTTATTTTTGAATTGAAACGATTATCAAATTCAGACCACGCTGTTTCGTTGCCTTTGCACAGGCCGATTGCAAGATAAAGATCATTATTATGTATTCCATTGATATGCGTAATCATTTGACTTGATTCATCCTTTACAACCAATTCACCATGAATGGCCATTAACGAATCCAATAATTTCTGAGAATATTCATCAAAACTAACATCTAAATCACCGGAAAATTCAATACACTTTGCATATTGCTGGGTGATCAGATCACCAAAATCCGATTGGAATTGCTTCACTAAAGACATTAACGCTCCGAGGTTACTGGAGTTGCAGTATAAATTTTCCTTCCTTTTGAATCTTTATATTCACGCAATAAATTGATATTTAATACTTTTACACTGTTTGATTTATTAAAGATCCCTCTTTTCCCAAAGGCATTTACATCCAGATCTCCGTAAACCAGATCACTGAGACCATTAGAATGAGCCATCTTTTCAGCATCTTTATACGCATCTTTAAATGTTTTATTCTCATCTCCCATCATTGTTGTCTGAACAAAATTATATTCATCCTCATCCTCCCAAATACGCCATCCAACAAAAGCATGATTGGGCACAATCACAATGATCGGCTGAATACCAATCTCTATCAACAAGCTGGACATCAAGACTGATAGCTCAATACAATTGGCACTGTGATCACGAATAGTCTCATATGGAAGATTGATACTCTGGCCCACTCCCCCACCATCGTAGGTAATCTCATACTTGTCATTTAAAACATTGTATAATGTTTCTACCTGGTGACGGGTTATTTCATCAATATCAAAATCGTCCATACCTGTTTTTTCAATAAAGAGTTCTTCCTGGTATCCCACAAGCGCTGCTCCAGGTTCTTTTTTCGCAGTAGATATAACTTCCTTCACTTTTGGATCATTAGGATTAATCCAAGAGGAAACAAGGGCAAATGGACTACCTTCTTCTTTATCAGTATTATACATTTCTGTCATATTCCAATCGATTGTACCAAGAGCCAGCATTGTGATCATTTCTGAATTTTCAGAAATCGATCGCTCTTTCTCCAATTGTCCTTCATCAGAATAAATCATTTGTTTCACAAGCCATTCAACATAAATATTTCTGTCAGTGGCAAACTCTCCCCGTTTCTCTTTTATATTAAGGGGTGGATTAATCCCGATAGTTGTATCTGTTTTTGCAGGCAATTCAATCTTTTTTCTAATACCGTTTGAATCCCGAAAATTGGCACTGATATCTATGGAAACACCTTTTTTATTATCGTTTTTTATATCAAACCAGAGAATAAATTTTCCAAGCGGTTCCAGATTTTCATAAATAGAGGAAGGAATTTGTGGGGTAAAATGAACATCAACTTCCGCTGGCTTTAATTTTGGGCTGAATACCTGCATCAGACCATAACCTAATCCGATTACCAATACTGTTGCCACTGCACCTATAACTAACATTTTTGTTGGAGCAGCTTTGCTTGGTTTGATCCCTTTATATATATCCTCCAGCTGATTGATCATCTCTTCCACATTCTCAATCCGGTCATCAGGATTTTCAGCCAAAACAGATTCAAAGAATTCATCCATTTGTTTCGGTATTTTTGGATCAATTTTGGATACGGGTTCGATCACACCCTTTGGAATATTACCGCTCATCAACTCATACAGAATAAGGCCCAACGTGTATAGATCAGTCTTCAGGCTAATTTTATCACTCTTGCCCATCAATTGTTCAGGGGCAGAATAAATACTTGAAAACCTTTGCTGTAACTTGGAGGATTCCTCAGGACGCATTCCTGATTCCAATCCAAAACTTACCAGTTTCGGTACACCTTCCGAAGTTATCATTATATTATTTGGTGAAATACGATAGTGCCCTACTCCTGCGTCATGAGCTACCTGGAGACCTTTACACACATCCTGAATAAGTTTTACTGCCTCCTGATAGTCAAACCTTTTTGTTTCTGATTCAAGCTGGTCTCCCTCCGCATCTTTCACAAGACCAATGTGTTTCCCAAGTGAATCCGGGATTGCTTCCATGGTATAAAAAGGAATATTGTCATCATCTAAATCAAAGAAATAAATTTGAGACAGGTTTGGATGATCCCATTTAGAAAACCTCTTTACGTCCTCCAAAAATTTATTTTTCAACCGATTCTCTGCATCATCGGACATTTCCATATCTGCATTGAACGCAAACCGTTTCACTGCCACCATCCGATCCAATTGTGTATCTTTCGCAAGATAAATTTCACCCATAGGTTCGCTTGCCAGGTATTGCATTATTTTATAATGAAATACCTTATCGCCGGTTTCCCAGCGTTTTTTTGTATTTTTCTCTTCAGACACTACAGTTTCATCCAGTAATTATATTTTATAAGAAATTGATGCGTTGCAACTTGGTCAAATAATTTTTTAAATGACTTTGGAATATCTAAATCTAACAACTCCTGAGAGTCAGCACTTGAAAAGGACCACACAAAAAATAAGACGCTTCCAGGGCGATATTCCCAGCGAAAAACAGATTGCCAATTTAAGTTCTTGATGTTAAAATCAGAAGCCCTAGATAAATATTGATCCCAAGGAATTCCTGATTCATCAGAATGAAATGTGTAAGATTTTGGATTGTAAAAAAAGGTATAATTATCATCAATATCCCCTAAAGAAAGAAAAGGTTCAGCATATAACTGGAGACTCATATCTGGAGTAAAGGAATAATTTCCTCTTATACCAATTGAAACTGTTTGGTTCGTTAAACTGCCATATAACGAGGTATCCATTGGAGTAAAATCGTCCCAAGTATATATCCAAAATGATTCATCAAAATTCCATGAATAACTTGGCGATATTGATATAGAAAAGTGTTCTTTCGGTGCCAGTTCCAAACTATAGGACAAACCATACCATTTAGAAGCGTAATCATCCTTGCCTCCAAACACACTAAGTTGCTGGCTTACTTTTTTCCCGGGTTTGGGAGCAATCCATGAAGAAAGGGATATGGTACCGGGATCTTCTATGACCGAACCAAAGTTCCCCAATCGCCGGGTATCCACATCGTCATATCCAGGCAGTTTCTTTGAAAAATTCAAGCCGAAACTCCATTGATTCAGAAGGGTAATGCTTGTTCCGATACTCAAACCTGATGATAAGGCAAGTTTTTCTTTCGAAATAATTTCTTCAGGAGTTTCCTGATACCACGTGCTCAGAGTTGTACTGGTTTCTTGAAATTTCCAGATCGGATCGGTTGTAAAATATGATTGATTTATGTAATATGAATTGATATTATTTCGATCGAGGAATCCAAGGTCATTAATTTCAAAGTTTTTATCACGCATATCAATGTCCATGCTGAAATTCCAGTGTCTACCGCCAATCTTAGCAAAATGAAGCATAATTCCTTGCCCCGAGAGGTTGTCAATTTTTGACTGGGCATACTGCCCACTGAACAAAAATTGATTATTAAAAAACTGATGTCCCCAATCAAAGCCAAGTGTGAGAGGTGTTTTTAGGCTATCAACAATATCATAGTATCCATCATAGTCAAAATCATAGGATTGCTTTCCATTTAAATGAGTAAATAAAATCCCCAATTTAGTTTTACCCTTGTTTATTGTTTGGTTAACTCTGCCAACAAGATGCATACTCTGCCCATAATCGCCTTTCATACCTGTTAAAGCAGTAATCATACCAAAAGCTGTATTCCCTGTTTTGCCTGTCAGCTTGCCAGCGATATTAACCGGTACGAAAAACCCACTATCAGTACTTCGCCCAATCCTCCTTGAATAAAATAATGAGAACGGTGTGGAAAATATGTCTGATCCATTGACAAAAAATGTTCGTTTCTCAGGAAAATAGGATTCGAAGGCAGATAAATTGTTTTCTGATGGATCCAATTCTGCCTGACCAAAGTCAGGATTGATGGATGCCTCCAAACGAGTGTTGGTGGTAATATCGTATTTGAAATCACTGCTGATGTTATAGTGCAGTCTGTTAGATCCAATTAATGCAGATTCAGATTCGAAATCATCACTGCTTGCAGTAATAACAGATCCTGGTAAAAATTCAAATTTTCCAGCGGATTTAATGTTGGATATTCCTGTGATTTTACCAAAGTGAGAAACAAGACCCGGTTCAGTCACTTCTTTGCTTTTCCACCACATTTGCTCAAAAGTTGATCCTTTAAAACGGGTTATATTGAAGCCCCATTCTTCAGTCTTATTCTTATCATACTGCAGGGTGGAGAAGGGAATTCGAAATTCAGCTGTCCAACCGACACGACGCTGAACAGGCTCATTGGATTGATCACCAAAATCACGCAATACTTTTGCATCCCACACTCCATCCCAACTATAATCAACCTCGTCATCATTGGAAATATACCCATCGTACCTAACCCCGCTGGGATTAACTCCGAATTTATAGCCGGATCTCCCGCGGTTTTCCGTATCAATATATACCCAGATATAATCTGAAAGGGCCATGTCATCCCTTCTCCTCAGTTTGCCCATAACTGTGGATGGTTCCTTTTCCATGGCATAGACACCAATGTACAAATTGTTTTCATCATAGAATACAATAAACAGTGTGTTCTCATTTGGTTTTTCACCGTTTTGGGGCTGATATTGAGTAAAATCAAATTTTTGTTCAGCCTGATACCAAATATTCTCAGTCAAATTACCATCAATATACACCGGTTCATCTGTTTTGCTTGCCTTCACGGATTTATTACTCTGGACTAATGATTCTTCTGATTGAGTTGAAGATTCAACTTCCTCCTGCGGTTCTCCTGATACTAAAACTAGGGATAGAAGAAAACATAAAATGGTTGATAATTTATTCATATTTTTAGACAGACTCCTTTCTAAGATAGAACCGCAATTTACTATTAAATGATGAATTTTCCAGTAAATAACTTCTTTCGAATCATAAACAATTTAAACAAGCCGGTTGCTAAAAATTGTAAATAACTTTGAAATAACCTTAACCTCTTGGGCAATAGGAAATTAAATGAAAAATCTACAATCCTTTAAAAATACGCTTGGTTCGACCACCAATGGCAGTAAATAACACATATGGTGTGGAACCAATGCTCTCAGAAATTTCCTCTATCAATATTGAATCCGTTTTATTTTTTCCAAACAACAATACTTCATCACCTGCCTTCACATTTGCATTAAAAAAATCCACAGTGAACTGATCCATACACACTCTACCAGCAATTTTATAACGCTCCCCTTTTAAACTAATACATCCCTCTTCGTACCACGAGCGTGGAAGTCCGTCAGCGAATCCGACCTGGATAACTCCTATGGCCGTATCGTGCGGTGCAGACCAAACTCCCCCATAGCTCACCAATGTACCTGCTTTTACTTTTCTGAGGTTCACTACTGGAGCTGAAAATTCCATAACAGGTTCAAGAGGAAGATCTTTCGGAACTTCATCCGATGGAAAGGCTCCATATAAAAGCAGTCCAACCCGCACCAGTGTAAAAGAGGATTCCGGCAGGTTTAAAACTGAACCGCTGTTGGATAAATGTACATGTTCAAATGTAAGACCCATCTTCTCTGCAATTTTTAAAATCCCTTCAAACTGTTTCAACTGGTATTTTGCATATTCTGGGTCTCCTTCATCAGCAGTGGCAAAATGGGAATAGATTCCTTCACACTGAACACCTTGAGTCTCTTTCAGTAATTTAAAAAAGGAAGAAGCGGTTTCAACAGGCAGTCCTAAGCGTGTCATGCCAGTATCTATTTTTACATGAACAGCAGGACTTGATCCCGTAGCAGCGTGGAATTCTTTCAAATCCATTAAATCATCTTCGCTTGTGATATTCAATGTCAAATTCCATTCCATTGCTTTCGGAAGAAATTGACGATTGAACCGGCAGAAAACTAAAATATTTCCAGGCACCCCACCTTGCCGTAATGCTATTCCTTCTTCAGGAGTAAAAACACCAAACCAATCCACACCAACTGATTCAAGAGCTTTCGCTACGGGAACTGCTCCATGGCCATAAGCATTCGCTTTCACCACAGCCATGACCCTCTTATTTTGGACCTTCTCCTTTATCAGTTGATAATTATGTATGAGATTATCAAGGTGGATTATTGCTTTCGGACCTATCATATTTATGCTGTGAACCATTGATTGTAATAATAAAACTTTCTAATCAAAACCTATCCATAGAGCTCCAACACTCTTTTTTTCAAGTTTGTGAAATCAGGAAATACTTCTGTACAGCATGAAAATATCCATCCGCTTAACTCATCAAATGGAAGTGTGTTTACCAAATAAACAGGGATATTGAAATGATAAGCGATGGTTACCTCTCCATGCGTTCCCCCTCCTTTAACAACACCCTCATCCCAAAGGCAAATGACGTAATCCGTTTTATTGATAACTCCATCTAAATCCTGTCGAATCAATTGCCGGACAAATGCTTTGTATTTCTTCTGATCGGAATTCTTCCATAACCTGTAATCATGAGACTGTGTTTCATCCACAAGCTGACGGGAATTTTTTACCGGATCAATCACTGAATGTCCCAGATTTTTCTGTAGCCATTCTGTCATTTTATTCCGCCAGTCTTCTCCTTCGTTGACTGCATGTTCCATTCCGCCAGACAAATACGCAATCACTGATTTAATTTCCTGCGAAAGATTTCACTATTGATATATGTCCATGGAAAAATAATAAAAACCAGAATAGACAGGGGTATCCAATGAAAAATACCCATAAAAATCACCAGCTGAAGCTCATGAATCATTACATTTAACGGCAGGTATTGTATCAACACCCCTAATTGATCTGGAAAAAAATCCACTGGAACAATCATCCCGGATCCGAATAGGACATAACAGAAAAAAATCATTAAAATAAAAATAAACGAGAACACCCGCGCAGTCAAGAGGGCAAGTGTTGTGATGAAACTTCCAACAAGAGTATTAATGATTATAGTAAATCCAAAAATTATAAGATAATCTTTCCAATTGAGGATAATTCCGGTTACAAAAAACAGTACTAATAGTCCAATAATCACAAAGATTAATGACTCAAGAATTGCACCAACTAAAATGCCGACAATCAACTTAAGCTTAGAAATGGGTGCTAATGTCATGTACATAATTGCTTTTTTATGAATACGAAAATCAAATAAATCACGATACAAAACGGGAATCAAGGAAATGATTCCGATCAAAACAAGCAAATCTGGATACACCCATTTTTCATAAGAAACATTATTCAAAGGGCTTTCCACAAGGCTTGCCATGGGAACAATAATTAAAAGATGTAACATTATGGGTAAAAGCATAGCAAAACTTAACGTTGGAAAAAGACGTTGTTGCGTAAGCCACCAGCGGCGTCTTATAAATGGAATTATCAATCTAATCCTTTCCGCGCAAATTCTGAATCCATCAGATCTCTCAAGCCCAACTTTTTAATATCAAGATCTTCCATAAGAGTATCACCTGCCTCTTTTAATACTTGAAAAAAGACTTTCCTTGATCGACCATAAAAATAAAAAATATTATTCATCCTGCTTGGAGTCACTACCCTCGGAATTGCTGACAGTTTTTGATAAAGTTCATCCGGCAATTCTTCAAATTCAATCTGGAACTGATGAAATTCCAAAGTACTCTCAAGAAGTTTATCTAGACTTCCATCCAGGATAACTTTGCCCTTGTTAAGCACAAGTATCCGGTCATGTGCCTGCTCAATTTCTAACAATTTTTGACTTACATAGATAACAGTTTTTTTTCTGCGAAGCCCTTTCAATAAATCCCAAGTTTGTCGGCTGGATTGAGCATCCATAAATGCTGTAGGTTCATCCAGGATTAAAATGGTTGGATCATGCACAAGGGCACGTACAATCATGGATTTTTTAAGATTTCCATAAGACACACTGTTCGCCGGATGGTGTAAAAAATCGAACAGATCAAGTCTTGACGAATATTCAGCTATTCGATTTGAAATGGTGGAATTATCTACCCCATAAAGCAATCCGTTAAAACGCATATTCTGTTCTAGGGTTAACCAAGGATCCATATCCGGTTCCAAGGGAATATAACCAATCATATGGCGAATGTCTTTTCGTCGTTTTACAATATCCATCCCATGGATAAACACCGAACCATATTCTGGATTTTCAAGCCCTGCCAAGACTCTTAGCAATGTGGATTTCCCGGCATCATTATCCCCAACAAATGCAACAATAGAGCCTTTCTCTACACCAAATGTCAAACCCGCCAAGATTGTTTTGTCACGGAATAGTTTGCCTACCTTCTTTAAGGTTACGCTGGCTTCCATTACTTGGTTACTTTAGCTGAATTATTGAATTTTATCTGCATTT
>NYYF01000056.1 GCA_002686675.1 Fidelibacterota bacterium | reverse complement strand
CTATTACGGGATAAGACAGATAGAACTGGATATTTACAGGGATCCACTGGGTGGTCTTTTTGCTAATCGTCTTGGAAATTGGTTGACAGGGCATTATGAAGATGTTCATCCGGACATTCCCGATCTGTACGAGGGAGGGTTAAAAATTCTCCATTTCCCAGACATAGACTTTGACACCCGATATTTAACCTTTTCACATGCCCTTGAAGCATTGAAAAACTGGTCTGATTTCTATCCCAGGCATGTTCCCATTTTTATATTAATTGAGTGCAAATCTGATGGGCTAGCAGATTATTTTGATGATTATCCTGCCCTGGAAGATTTTATAGAAACCATGCAGGGCATTGATACAACACTTGTATATATAGAACCAATTCCATTTGATATTGCAGGTCTAGAAGAGGCTGAGGCAGAGATTCGAAATATTTTTGGGGATTCTCTTCCGGGTATAATTACTCCAGATATGGTCCGGGGAAACTATGGGACTCTGGAAGAGGCAGTGCTGAATGGTGCCTGGCCTACTCTGGGTGAGTCCCGAGGAAAAATACTGTTTGGGCTTGACAACGGTGGGAGTTTAATGAATGATTATATAAGTGGTCATCCTTCTCTCAGTGGTCGCATTTTGTTTGTGGAAGCCAATCCTGGCACCCCGGAAGCCGCATTCTTGGGAATGAATACACCCAGTGATGAAATCACTGAACGTGTGAGTGAAGGATATTTGGTCCGTACTCGTTCGGATACGGACACGGAACAAGCGCGAACCGGTGATACATCACGACGGGATGTAGCGCTGGCAAGCGGGGCTCATTTTATTTCCACGGATTATTATAGACCAGATCCACGTCATGAATCTGACACTACATGGACGGATTATTCCGTTCGCCTGCCTGGAGATTATTTCGCACGAGTGAACCCGGTGAGTGGACCCCAGGATATTTCTTCTCTGGAATTTGATTTAGTGAATTTCAATATGATCTTTGATTTCACGTCAACGATGGATAATAAGGATTTTGAATTGACTTTTCCAGTAGGAATTTTTCTCCATCAAAACTTTCCCAATCCTTTCAATCCCTCTACAACTTTTAAATATGATCTTCCAATACGTAGCCATGTCACTCTGGTCATCTATGATATCCTTGGCAAAGAGGTTACACGGTTGGTGAATACCACCCAGGATGGGGGTTCCAAAACGATCAGCTGGGACAGCACAGACATTCATGGAAAACCTGTGAGTGCTGGGGTCTACCTCTATCAGATTAAAACAGGGGAGTTTAGCCACACAAGAAAGATGATATTACTAAAATAAACATGAGGAATAAGGCAACAATTGCGCTTTTCATAGTTACATTCATCTGGGGCTGGACCTTTGTCTGGCTGAAGCAGGCTCTTGAAGCTTCAAAGATGTATTCAACTACTGATGATATAACTGCGGTCTCATTATTATTTGTATGTATTCGCTTTGGCTTGGCAGCATGTTTTCTTCCATTATTTGTTAAGGAAGCCCGGATCAATATTAAGGATTATGCTGTCTGGAGAGATGGGTTTATTTTAGCCCTGTTTATGCTTGGAGGTTTTGTTTTTCAGATGATTGGACTTGATGGGATCACACCTGCAGTATCTGCATTTTTAACAAGCCTGTACGTTATTTTTACCGCATTGATTGTGGTTGTCTGGAAAAAATATGTACCAACATATACCATACTTTTTGGGATTTTATTAGCTACCTTTGGTGCAGGGTATATCCAGGGACCTCCAGAATTACATTTTGATTTAGAAGAATGGTTAACTGTCTTGTGTGCTTTGATGTTTGCCGGTCATATTATCGCCACAGATGTGGTCACGAAGCGCAGTTCACCTATTGCTGTTACCTTCACTTCTATTTTATTATCGGCTCTAATCTGTTTTTTTGTTTCTATTGTATATGTGTCCTTAAATCCGGGGGAGCTCCAAATTATTGGACTTTTGATGGACAGTAAATTTCTCATCCCTTTGATATTGACAGCTGTTTTCGGCACCTTCATTGCTCTGACTCTTGTGAATTATTTTCAAAAACTATTGGATCCCGTTAGAGCATCGGTACTCTATGCCCTGGAACCTGTATGGGCAACCATCCTTGCCATAGGATTTGGGATGGAAAAATTTACTCTATGGCTTATATTAGGTGGATCTGCCTTGGTTGTTGGAAATATTATTGCTGAAATAGGCACTTACAAAGCTGTAAAATAGGTCTGTTGGAATACTTATTGTCTTGATGTGATCCAGATCACATTTCCCAAAGCCGATTTGACCTTATAATTATAATAGTGTATTATGAGTTAATTATTTAACGGAAAAAAGAAAAAAATGGATATGATATTCAGTACAACGAGTTCTTATAAATCATTGATAAATCTTGTCAGGGGAAGATGTTCAGGTTACTCTATCTTTCTTTTTTCTTTTCTTTTTTTTATTTCCCAACCAAATCTTTTTAGCCAGGATTATAGCCTTGATTTGGTAGGCAGGATTTGGTTTCCTTCCCAGGAATGGAATTCAGGAGACACAACCGGAGGTTCTGATGTCTGGGGTTACACAGCACCTGACGGCGAGGAGTACGCCATTATGGGCGTTCTTGAGGGAGTAGCTGTTGTAAGAGCTTCTGACCTGGAAGTTATTGGCATCATCCCCGGTCCGCAAAGTAACGACTACTACTACCATCGCGATATCAAGACCTATGAACATTACGCTTATGTAGTGAACGAAATGGTTGGCGTCAATTATGGGTTAATGATTATTGATCTTCAGTATCTTCCAGACAGTTTACGGTTTGTCGGTTCGTATGTTTATCCCCAGAATATAAGGTCTCACAATTTGTCAATTGATACAGAAACCGGTTATGCGTATATCCCAAAACAGAATTATTCCGGGTTTCGTATTGTCAGTCTTGCTAATCCTGAAAATCCGGAGGATATAAATGAAGTTAGTACGCCCAATATTCATGATGTTTATGCTCTGAATAATATCGTGTATGTTTCCGAAGGATCCAACTCTTCTTATTCATTATGGGATGTGTCGGACAAAATGAACCCTGTGATGATGGCAAGAATAGATGTTCCCAATGGGGGATATGCTCATAATGCCTGGCCCACTGATGACGGCAAGTATCTGATGACCACAGAGGAGACAGTGAATAAAACCGTGAAAATGTGGGATATTCAGGATATGAACAATATAAATCTTGTGGGAAATTATCTGGGAGAAAACAATCTGGCCCATAACACCCACATTATGGGAGATTTTGCTTATATCTCTCATTATACAGTTGGAGTAAAAATTGTAGATATCAGTGATCCAGGAAGCCCTGTGGAAGTAGCAGCCTACGATACTTACGGACTGCATGATGATGGAAGTTTTTACGGTTGCTGGGGTGCCTATCCATTTACTACAAACGGATATGTATATGCCAGTGATTTGGAAGGCTATCTCACTGTATTATACTTTAACCAACCTGAAACGGGGATAGAACTGACCGTTAATCATCAATCTGGCTGGAATTTGGTAGGCTTACCGGTGGATGTGGAGGATCCTTATCACATGAATGTCTTTCCAGATGCTATAGAAGGAACACTCTTCTCCTTTTTAGGGGGATACAATCTGGAAAATGAATTGGATCGGGGTAATGGCTACTGGCTGCGTTTTCCTGAATCAGTCACCACTACTTTTTACGGTCAGGCACTAAATGAATTAACCATAGAATTAATGGAAAACTGGAATTTGATTTCCGGGATCTCAAGTTCAGTTCCTGCGGCCAGCATTCAAGATCCGGATGGATTAATTATCCCAGGGACACTTTATGAGTTTACCGATGGCTATGTTCAGGCAGAGATATTGGAACCGGGCAAGGGCTACTGGATCCGTTCTTCCGGCCAAGGAGAGATAATCATTTCAGAATGATACTAGAGCAATGACGCTTCTGTTGAACTAGGTAAATTTAAGAATGTAGAAAACCCTGATCACCAGCAGAGTATTTTTGTTGCTGGTTGGGGTAAAAAGGTGCGTTATGAATCTTTGGATTCTATCTTCTCCAAAATAAGCTTTTTAAGAGGTTCGATCATTTCGATGTGTGGTGTATAAAACAGGTTTGTGTTTCCTCGGTCCGTATCTTCCCAGAAAACGGGAGTGTTGTTCTCAAGGCGTTTGAAAGTATTTTCAACTACCTGTATAAAAATATCTTTCCCTAAATAAGGAAGGTCTTCCAAAATATCTGCTATGATTTTGGTAACAAACTGCTCTTCCTCAGCCTTCAAATAGTAAAGGGCCAGAGAAATTTGAATATCTCTTACACCGTCATTGGTTAGTTGGCTGTCATCCATTTCATCTCTGTCCATGTCCGGGGGTGTATCCAACTCAAGGATTTGGTCCAATAGTTCACCTTGAATTTCAATGTCCCAGGACTTTTTGTGAATATTAATGAGGATATTTTTCAACTCTGCAGTAAGAACGGCAATAATAAAATACAGGGAATAGTTTTGTTTTGCATGATTAAAAATCTCATTTCCATACATACTAAAGAAGTGAAAACACTCTTTTACCAAGTCAATCTGGTGATGGCTGGCTAAGGAATTAACAAAGTTGGCATAATGGAATGCCAAGTTATAAAGATTCCGTGCTTCGTTAAAGCGTGTGGCTTGTTTGATGGAAAATCTCATCATGGTATTAAATTGGAAGATCAAAGCTTTTAACAGGGGACTATCATTACACTCTGCAGCTGTTTTCCCTACGGCTGTGAGTTCTGCTGCACATAATGATGCTAAGTCAAATTCATTGCGTTCCAGAAAAAGGACATAGGCATTTCCCAATAATCTGAAACTTTTTACTTCAAAAAATATACGGTCTTGTTCTAATTCACTTAGCTGTTTTTCCTCCACCATGGTCCGGAAAGAAATGTCGGAACGTACTGCTTGAGTTATCTTGAAAAAATTTGGGTTTATGTGAGGTTTTTGTTTGACGTAGACCTGAATAGAATGGCTCATTTTTCTAATAACTTCTGCCCTGGGTTCTTTAAAACCGGTATAATCAAGGAGGTTGTCTAATTGGTTCAGGCATTCCATCAGGTATCTTTGAAATTCTTCTGTTATTTTATCTATTCTCTCTGCAGATACTTTAGAATCTTTTAAAACGGAAATCTCAAGGAAAGCTCTCATTTTTCTGGAACCCAAGCGCTGAATATATTTAAGATTATTTTTGTGAATAATGTCAATGACATGGTTGGTTTTGGTGTACCGAAGGATATAAAAAATATACGGCATTGAAAATAAAATGCAGACTGGAAGAAACAGGTAAATATTTAGTACTGAGCTCCCAGGGCGGATCAGATCCTGGGTAAAAATCATAATAACAACTGCATGAATTGAAGACAGGACGAGGAACCAAATGTAAAACAGGCTTCTCCAGTCATGCATATACAGATCAATAAGTTTCGGTGTATTTTGCGAAGCGATAGAAATAACGATAATCAAGGTTCCTAAAACCAATCCCAATAAAGATAACCAGACCTCTGGGGCAAATTCCATGTTCACTGCGGAAAAGGCAACACCATTTGTTTGTAAAATTCTGTTAATGAGCCCAAGTAAATTGATAGAGCATAAATTAAAGAGAAAATCCAGAAGAACAATTGAGAAGAAAATGATGATAAAACTGGTTAATGACCGGTAATGATCCAGTAAAATACTGGCGCGATAAAAGTAATATTTTAAACGGCGGTTCATCTTGTATTGATTTTCGTCTATTCTGGTACTAGGGCGTTTAAATGGATATTACTCAAAATTACAAAATCATTACAACGGATTGTTTTTTTTGACTCCCTGGATATTAGGAGAAAAAGTGCCCAATATGTGTAATCAATTTTATGATAGCCTTCTTTGGTAGATTTTATTTTCTCTGTAAATTTATCCTGTACGGTTTGATATAGAAGAATGGCACATAATCCACTCATTGCAATTGTTGGTCGCCCTAATGTAGGGAAATCTACGTTTTTCAACCGGATGTTAAAAAGCCGGAAAGCCATTGTGGACTCCCAGGAGGGGATTACCCGGGATCGGGTATATGGGACTATTGATTGGGCGGGATATCCACTGGAGTTTGTTGATACTGGAGGGTATATACCTGATGATATGGACGTTCTGAATGCTGCGGTTCGGAAACAGGCTCAAGCAGCCATCGAAGAAGCCGAAATGATCCTATTTATGGTCGATGGAAGAGTCCCTCCTACATCCAGCGACTCATTACTAGCTCAATTTGTTCGGGAATCGGGAAAACCACATCTTTTGGCAGTAAATAAATGTGATTCAAGGAAACAGGATGACCAATGTTATCTTTACTATGAATTGGGATTTGAAACCGTTTTGCCCATTTCTGCTTTGCATGGACGTTTGACTGGAGATCTTTTGGATGTAGTAATCGAGAAACTTAAACTGAACCAGAAGGTATTTTCCGATAAAGATCAGAAAGTATTGCGATTAGCTATTGTAGGGATGCCCAATGTTGGAAAATCGTCTTTGACAAATGCTCTATTAAAAAAAGAGCAAACGATTGTAACCCCAATAGCAGGAACGACGCGGGATTCTATTGACACGTCTCTGCGGTGGTATGGAAAAGATATTATACTGGTGGATACAGCGGGATTAAGGAAAAAGTCAAAGGTTGAAGATAATATTGAATATTACAGTAATGTTCGGACATACCAGGCAATTAGCCGGGCTGATGTTGTTATAGTCATGCTGGACGCAAATAAGGGTGTGATGAAACAGGATAAAACTATTGCCCAATATGTGATTCAGAAGGGTAAAGGGCTAGTCATGGTTGTAAATAAGTGGGATTTAGTGACAAAGAATTCCAGTACATTAAAGGAGTTTCAGAGGAAAATCACACACCAGTTTAAAGCGCTTGATTATTATCCCTCTCTTTTTATTTCTGCTCTTACGAAGCAACGGGTATCAAAAGTGCTTGATTTTGTATGGAACGTATATCAGGCCCGGCAGCAAAAAATTAACACAAAGGATTTGAATTCCTGGCTGGAAAAGGTACAGAGAATTAAGGCACCTCCGGCACCAAAAGGAAAGGAGATAAAGATTAAGTTTATGACACAGGTGAATGTATCTCCACCCATTTTTGCGTGTTTCTGTAATTACCCAAAACTGATGCCCGCTTCCTATCAAAGATTTTTCGAAAATCAATTCAGGGAAAGCTTCAATTTCGAAGGTGTTCCCTTAATATTTTCTTTCAGAAAAAAGTGAAGGTCACTCCAGGTGAACAATCTGAGGGATCTTTTAAAGAAAAACGGTCAGAATTCATTGCTGTCCTGGTTTGCTGTTTGTCACCTGGTCGAGGTGACCGATTGAAGAAAGGAATTGAGTGAGGATTAAATGAAATCATTTTGGAAAATAGTGTATATGAGTGTTTTTGTTGTTCATTTAGCTTGGAGTGATGATGCACGTTCCCTGAAGATTGCGTTTTGGAACGTTGAGAATCTATTCGATTTGATAGATGACCCCACAATAAACGACAATGAATTTTCAATTGGAGGGAAGAAAAATGTTACTCAAGAGATTTACGCTTTGAAATTAGTGCATTCTGCTGAAGTACTGGCAGATCTTGATGCGGATATTCTTGGAATTTGCGAAGTTGAAAACAGGTTTATGATGGAGGAATTAAACAAGGCTTTTACCGGGAGAAATTATAAAATAATCCATTATGATTCACCGGACAGGCGTGGAATTGACTGCGCACTGTTTTACGATGAATCAAAATTTACAGTTCTGGAATCCAAGCAGATAAAAAACACTTTATCTTCAGGGAAACCAACACGGGATATAGTGTATGTCAAGGGTCAGTTTGGTGGAGAAATACTTCATGTGTTTGTGAATCACTGGCCTTCAAATTACGGCGGAAGGGAGCAAGCAATCCCAAAACGGGCAGAAACAGCTAGGTTTGTGAGAGAAAAAGTAGAAAAAATCCTCAATGAAGATCCAAAGGCAGAAATCCTTCTCATGGGTGATTTCAATGAGGGACCCAATGAACAAAACATTCAATACCTGGCGAAAGATATACTCATTACTCTCATGGAACCTTTCGTAGGGAAGAAGGGAGTGGGAACTTATGTGTATAGGGGACAGGACAGCTTACTGGATCAATTTATTGCAAGCAGCGGATTACTGGATGACCAAGGCTTGAAAATTGAGGATAATGCTGTCTCAATTCTAGATCTGCCAAAGTACAGACAACAAAGGGGGAAATACCAACATTATCCATTCAGGTTTTGGGCAGGGGAGAAGTTATTAGGAGGATATTCAGACCATTTGGCTATTTCTGTAGAAATAAACTTGATTCAATGACGAAATAAAGATATTTGAGTCATTGCTTTTCCTTGTAGAAACTCCTAATATTGACTCCGTTTTTTGAAGATAAATGTCAAGTGATCGCGGGGTGGAGCAGTCTGGTAGCTCGTTGGGCTCATAACCCAAAGGTCGCTGG
>NYYF01000055.1 GCA_002686675.1 Fidelibacterota bacterium | reverse complement strand
CTCTCTCTGAAGGAGTGGGAAAATTTTTCGCTTCAGCAAATATACCTATTCTGGAGGGGTACGGTTTAACAGAGACCAGCCCGGTTATCACCTGTAACAGGGAAGATTTATATAAATTTGGTACAGTCGGAAAACCAATTGAAGGTGTGGAAGTTAAGATTGCAGAGGATGGCGAAGTCCTATGCCGTGGTGACAACGTTATGATTGGTTATTATAAAAACCCCGAAGCGACAAAAGAGGTTTTTGATGATGACGGATGGTTCAAAACCGGAGATATCGGTGACTTTGATGACGAGGATGGCTATTTACGAATTACCGATCGAAAAAAGAGTATATTGGTAACTTCCGGAGGGAAAAATGTTGCCCCTGCTCCTCTTGAACTGGCTCTTGGATTGTCAAAATACATTGAACAGTGCCTCGTGATTGGAGATCGCCGCAATTTTATTGCTGCAATTATTGTACCATCATTTGAGATATTAAATTCATGGGCCGAAGAAAATGATATTCAGGATATGGATCGAAAAAACCTTTGTGAAAATCCAGATGTTATAGATTTATTTGAAAAGGAAGTTTATACAGTTATGGAATCTTTTTCCCGCTATGAACGGGTAAAAAAGGTTGCCCTCTTGGATCGTGAATGGACTATTGAGAGTGGTGAATTGACACCAAAACTTTCTGTAAAGAGGAAAGTTGTAGTAAAAAACTGCGCAGAAGTGATTGATAAATTATATTCAGCCAAATCAACCGACGAACTTAAGAAAACAAATGACTAATTTACCCGTCACAATGCTTGGTTGCGGTGCATGGGGTGGAACAATAGCCCACTATCTTGACCAGTTGGGGCATTCTGTAACTGCCTGGAGCAAATTCCAAGAGGAGATTGATCAATTACATTCATCGAGGAAGCATCCATTCATTTCCGATTTAGTCTTTCCTGATTCAATCCGGTTTACCAGTGATGTACACAAATCACTTGCTGAAGCACACATTGTTGTCATTGCTGTTCCTTCTCATTCTGTCCGGGATCTCATAAAGGAACTCAATGGTCTCATTAGTGATGCTGTAATAGTTGTGAATCTCTCCAAGGGAATTGAAAATAATACGTTGATGACAATGAGTCAGGTCATTGCCGACGAAGGAAAAATTGAACCAAAGAATATTGTGACGCTTTATGGCCCAAGCCATGCAGAAGAAGTAGCACTTCATATGCCAACAACTCTTGTTGCTGCTGGTTCTTCGGTTGATAGTGCAGTGTTCGTACAGGATAATTTTTCAAGTGAGACTTTACGTGTCTACACCACTTCAGATATTTTGGGTGTTGAATTAGGCGGTTCAGTGAAAAATGTGATCGCAATCGCAGCTGGCATTATTGATGGTATTGGATTTGGAGACAATACGAAGGCAGCTCTTATTACAAGAGGCATATCAGAGATTGCAAGACTGGGGGAAAAGATGGGAGCAAATCCGGATACGTTTTCAGGTTTAAGTGGGGTTGGAGATTTGATCGTTACCTGTTTGAGCAAACACAGTAGAAACAGGTATGTTGGTGAAGAAATTGGGAAAGGGGGAACATTAGAGAAGATACTTGATGGAATGGAAATGGTTGCAGAAGGGGTAAAAACAACCGAATCAGTGTACCAGCTGCAAAAGAAACATAACATTTCTATGCCAATTTCAACGGCAGTATACAACGTGCTTTATCGTGGAAAAAATGCCCAGCAGGAAGTCAAGGAATTGATGACGAGGGATCTCACCATTGAGAAAAGGTATTGATTTTTGGTACTTTCCCGTTTGGCATCACTTCATTTTTGAAGTAATTTTGCTGTCTTTAAGCCCTTGTAGTTCAATGGATAGAACAAGTCCCTCCTAAGGATTAGATACAGGTTCGATCCCTGTCAAGGGCACAAAGAATAAATCATAAAGAAAAGGAAGAAAAATGCTAAAGCCGAAACCAAAATTCACAAAGAAAGAAATGAAAAAAGATCCGCTCCTGGAAACAATTAACACGGGCTTTGAAAAATATAATAAACATAAATCAATGATCTTCCGCGCAGGAATTGGAATAATTGCATTGATTGTTATCATTGTTTTTCTATTTAACAGACAGGGGTCCCAGCAAAAACCTGCAGATATTTTATTGGGGAATGCTTTAGTTTCAATGGACACAGGCGATATTGAAAATGCCCAATTTCAGTTTGAGATTCTTTCAGATGAACATGGCAGCACGAAAAGCGGAAAAACCAGCAACTACTATCTTGGGTCGATATATTTTGATAAGAGTGACTATGATAATGCAAAAACCTACTTAGAGCGATTTATAAACAGTGCTTCGGAAAATATTCTTTTATCAAGCGGTCATTTTATGTTATCAAATATTTATAAAAGAGAATCAAACCAAGATAAAGAAGAAGAGCATTTAGAACTGGCGGTGAAATTCAGTTCCATTCCACATAATCGACATTCATTGGAATTGGCTTTGGCTGAATTGTACGTAGATAAGGGTACAGAAGAAATGGCCATGGAGATTGTTCAAAAGATCTTAAACCTGGAAAATATTTCTTCTAGCAATAAGAAAAAGGCAGAGGAATTGTTCGGGTTTTTAACACGAAAATAAAGAGAAATTAAACACCTTGTAAAACCAGTTGGAAGGTGATAAGTTTTTGCGTGAAAAGTGGGTGAAATGCCCACTTTTTGTATCTAGAAGAAAATATGTGTTATCGAAAAAGCAAGAAAATAAGGATAATGGCTACGTACAAAACCCTTGGGAGGAATCTTGATTAATAGAGATTTAATAGAAATATTTTCAGACCTTGCGCGTGATAAAAATGTGGAACGTTCGGAACTGGGAACTATACTTGAGCAGTTATTTCTTTATATAATTGAACGAACGCACGGTGATGCATCAAACTATAGCGTCATAGTGAATATTGACAAAGGAGAAATTGAAATATACGCTGAAAAAACTGTCGTAAAAGTTGTAGAAGATCCATTAAATCAGATCACTGTTGAAGATGCCTTATTAAAAGAACCGGATCTGGAAGAAATTTCTGCTGGAGATCCCTTTGTTGAAGTTATAGACCCCAGCGTCTTTGGACGGAGAATGATTGCTCATGCAAAACAATTTTTTTCTCAACGAATTCAGGACATCGAAAGACAATATATTTATGAAGATTATGCAAACCGTATTGGAGAAATAGTGATTGGTGAAATTCGTCAAATTCAACGGGATAATCTTTTTCTGAATATTGGTTTTGCGGAACTGCGTTTGCCAAAGAAGGAACAGATACCTTCAGAGAATTATCGGCGAAAAGACACAGTTAGAGCTGTAATTAAATCAGTTGAAAATACTTCGAAAGGACCGGACATAGTTGTTTCCCGGAGTGACAATCACTTTTTGTATAAATTGTTTGAAATGGAAGTCCCGGAAATAGAAGACGGACTAATCGAGATACAATCCATTTCACGATATCCAGGTGTACGTTCAAAAATAATAGTATATTCCCATGACCGCCGAATTGATGCAGTTGGTGCATGTGTTGGAATGCGTGGGAGCCGAATCCAGGGAATCGTTCGGGAATTAAATAATGAAAAAGTAGATATTGTGAATTATAGTGAAAAGACTGAAGTATTAATTTCAAGAGCTTTGTCACCGGCAAAACCAATGAACCTTTATATTGATGATGAACGTAAATATTGTGAGGCTATCTTTAAAGATGATGAGTTGGACCTGGCAATTGGCAGGGGAGGAATGAACATAAAGCTCGCATCCCAGCTTATTGATTATAGAATTGATGCCTTTGGAGAAAAAGAATATGAACAAAGAAAAATTGAGCAGAATACTCTGCTGATTGAAATCCCGAAATTTCCAAAAAGGCCTGTAAAAAGTTTACAGGAAGTAGGCGTTAATACCATCTCTGAATTCCAGGCAAAAGATGAAGACACCCTTTTAGAAGTCAAAGGAATCACAGAAAAGGTTTTAGAAAAAATCTACGATTCAATCCAGAATTTTATCGAAAAAAACCGAAGTGATGATGAAGTAGATGATGACAACCCTGATGATATTGAGGTCCCCAAACCAGAGGCTATTGAAGATAACTCAGCCATTAAACCACATGAAAAAGAAAAAACCTTAATTCCTCAATCAAAAGAGTCAGAAAACATTTCATAAAAATATAATGGCTGACCGTCCAAGAAGAATTTTTCATATTGCCAAAGAGTTAAATATCTCTCATACAGAAATTATTGCCTTCCTCAATGAAGAGGGGATTACAGTTGGCAGTCATATGGCTCCTATTGATGATAAAGATTATCATAAGATATTGACCGAATTTTCAAAGGATAAAGAATCCATTGAGCGATATCGTAAAGAACAAATGAGGAAGGAAATACACGATACCCGTTTTCGAGACACCCAGAAATCCGCAAAAAAAATAAATCTTCTCTCACTTTCTGAACAGAGAAAGCTAGAAACAGACGAAATATCTAAAGCGAAAAAAGAACTGAAGAAGGAGACAGATGAGAAGAAGGCTGTTGCGGCTAAAAAGAAGGCTGCCGAAAAAACAGTCAAGAAGAAATCTGTCTCTGATCAAAAGAAAGCCGCACCTGAATCAAGGAAAGAGGAACAGCCAAAGAAGGCAGATCAGAAGAAATCAAAAACAGAAACAATTCAAAAAGAAGCTCAGCCGGCACCAAAAAAAGTAAAACTAAGGAAAATAAATTTAACAGATATTGAATCAGAAATTGGGAAAGGCATCAGGAGAACAAGACCAACCTCCACAGACAGTAAAGCAGTTGCGCCTGAAAAAAGCGTTGAGGAACGTGTTCGCCAAACATTAGCAAAGATTGATACAAAAACGAAGAAAAAATCGTATAAAAAAGGCAAGGAAATCGCTGATGCGGAGGAAGATGTATCATTAAAAAAAGTGATTGCCGTTCCAGAATATGCCAGTATTGATGAGTTGGCAAAGTATTTTGAAGTAACGCCCAGTGAAATAATCCAGAAATGCCTTAGCCTTGGTGTACTTGCAACCATCAACCAGCGCCTTGACTGGGATATGATCGAACTTCTGGCGGAAGAACATAATTGTGTTGTAGAAAAGCTGATTGAATATGGTGATGAACTTTTTTCATTGGAAGACACTGAGGAGGATTTGTCCAAGGCAAAACCGAGGGCACCTGTTATTACGGTGATGGGGCATGTTGACCACGGAAAAACTTCACTCCTTGATTACATAAGAGATACAAATGTCGTTGCGGGGGAATCAGGGGGAATTACACAACATATTGGCGCATATAAAGTCGAACAGAAAAATAATAAATTGATTACCTTCCTGGATACACCGGGACATGAAGCCTTTACTGCCATGCGTTCCCGGGGTGCACAGATCACGGATATTGTCATTCTTGTTGTTGCTGCCGATGATTCAGTCATGCCACAGACTATCGAAGCAATCAGCCATGCACGCGCCGCCCAGGTTCCCATTGTGGTTGCCATCAATAAAATTGACATACCGGGAGCCGATGTGGACAAGGTGAAACGTGAGCTCTCTGAGAATGAAGTCCTTGTGGAAGACTGGGGAGGAAAAATCCAAGCCGTGGAGGTTTCAGCAAAACAAGGCACCGGCATGGATAATTTGATTGATGGAATTCTCCTGGAATCAGAAATGTTAAATTTACAGTCTAATTTTGACTGTCCTGCCCGTGGCACCGTCATTGAATCCCGGATTGATAAAGGCCTTGGCCCGGTAGGTACAGTGCTGATACAAAAAGGAACGTTATCCATTGGTGATTTATTTATTTGTAATGATTCCCCTGGTAAAGTACGCGCTCTTATAAATGAAAGAGGCCAGAGAATCAAAGAAGCGTATCCATCAGATGCGATCCAGATCCTTGGTTTTGATCAGGTGCCTCAAGCAGCAGATATTTTCAGGGTCATTGAAGACGAAAAAATATTAAAAAGACTCGCCACAGACCGGCAGAGATTAAGAAGAGAAATAGAACAAAAGAAAATTGCCACCCATTCTTTAGATGTTATATCATCAATGATTAAAGAGGGAGAAACTAATATGCTTCCCCTTGTAATTAAAGGAGATGTTGACGGTTCTATTGATGCCCTGTCGGAAACCCTGGAAAAGCTCAATACAAAAGAAGTAAGTATTAAAGTAATACATAAGGCGGTAGGACCCGTATCCGAATCAGATATCTTACTGGCCCAGGCTTCCAATGCTGTGATCATAGGATTCCACGTCCTGGAGTCTTCAAATGCGAAACTCCTGGCAAAACAAACCGGGGTGGAAGTACGGATATACAATGTTATTTACAAAGTTGTGGAAGAAATCAAACTGGCCCTGGAGGGACTCCTTGAACCGGATAAAGTTGAAGAAATAGTGGGAAGGGCAACAGTTCTTGAACAATTTAAGATACCGAAGATTGGTTTTATTGCCGGTTCCCAGGTTACAGAAGGGATCATTAAACGTAATGGATTAGCCCGGCTTATACGTGACGATGAAGTTATTTCCGAAGGCCATCAGCTTTCATCCCTGAGACGCTTTAAGGATGATGTGAAAGAAGTAAAGGAAGGGATGGAATGCGGTATATCCCTGGAAGACGTAAAAAAATATAAGAAAGACGATGTGATTGAAATATATGAAATTAAAGAAGTCAAAAGAAAACTTGAGAGCGCAACTTCCGTATAAACGGACTCAGCGTGTCGGTGAACAAATTCAGGAAATACTCGGTGAGATCGCATTAAAATATATTGATCTATCCCTATTTGGGTTTGTGACGTTCACCAGCGTCGACCTGTCACCCGATTTTCATCTTGCAAAAGTGTATTTTAGTGTTTATCAGCCCAAAAAAGAGATACCAGATATCGAACGAGAATTAAACAGGTTAACAAAAGCATTTAAAAAATATATGAGCCCTGAACTCCATATAAGAACAACTCCGGATCTTCAATTTATTTTTGATGAATCAATGGTATACCATGAAAAAATAGAGAAAGTTCTCAACACTATTACCCCCAGAAAAAAAAATGATCGCTAATATTTATAAACCAGTCAGCTGGACTTCTTTTGATGTGGTCAAAAAACTTCGGAATATCGTGCACGAAAAGAAAGTAGGCCATGGAGGCACGCTGGATCCGTTTGCAGAAGGTGTGTTAATTATCGGGACCGGAAAAGATACTAAGAGCTTGACGGACATAGCCGCATGTGACAAGACCTATGAAGCAACAGTAAAGATTGGCGTTGGTACTGATACAATGGACAGGGAAGGAAAAACAATAGAAACAACACCTGTCCCGAACCTAACAATTGACCAGATAAAAAAGACGTTTGCCGGTTTCCTGGGTGCACAAAAACAGACGCCCCCAATGTATTCTGCAAAACGAATAAAGGGAGTCCGCCTGTACAAGCTTGCACGAAAAAATCTGACTGTTCATCGCGATCCGGTGGATATTAACATCCATGCACTTCAGCTCATATCCTATGACTCCCCTTTTATCAGGTTCTCTGTAAAATGCTCTAAAGGTACTTATGTTCGTGTGCTTGGACATGATATTGCAAAATCTCTGGGAACTGCAGGACATTTAACAAAATTAATCAGGACATCTGTCGGTGAGTTCCATGTAAAGAATTCCCTGACAATTGATAAGTTTTCAGAACAATGGTTATCTATCGAAACTTAAGCGATGCTGTACCTATCTCCGGAAGTGTTGTAACAATGGGTACTTTTGACGGACTTCACCGTGGACACCAGGAAATAGTGAAACAGGTTGTTGTGAACGCAAAGAGCAAAAATGTTCCGTCAGTACTTATTACTTTTGATCCACACCCTAGGCATGTTCTGAATAGAGACAGGGAAAAATTATCTCTTATCATGAATTTAGATGCGAAAATCTCTATCCTGAAAAAATATCAGTTAGATACGGTCTTAATTATTCCATTCACCCAGGATTTTTCTCAGCTTACTGCAAAAGATTATCTTGAAGAGGTTGTTATAAACTATTTTCATCCCATCCACGTGATCGTGGGGTATGATCATCATTTTGGATATGAACGGGGCGGAAGCCCTGAGTTTATTCAATCCTATTTATCACATAAGGATATCCAGGTGGATGTTGTAGCACCTTTTACGGATGAAGGGGTTGTTATTTCCAGTTCACACATCCGGGAATTGATCCAGTCAGGATATATACGCCGGGCCAATTTTGAACTGGGATGGGTCTATGGATTTCGCGCAAAAGTAATTCACGGGAGCGGAAGGGGTAGAAGAATGACTTTTCCCACAGCAAATTTTGTTCCTATTGAAAAAGATCAACTCCTTCCTGAAAATGGAGTGTACCTGACCCGGGGAAGAGTGAATGGAAACCAATTGTATGGAATGTGCAACCTTGGATTTCGACCAACATTTGGTGAAAGAATTTTTGTAATGGAAGTACATTTTTTTGATTTAGATTCCGCCGATCTTTATTCAAAAGAAATTACCATTGAGTTTCTTGAAAGAATTCGTGATGAAAAGAAATTTACTTCTGAAAAAAATTTAATTGAACAATTAACAAGAGATAGAGAGCACAGTCTAGATCTAATGAAAAAGTATAATTAGGAGAAAAAATGTCGCTGAGCACTGAAAAGAAAAATGAAATTATTAATAAATTTGGTAAAGATAAGGACGATTCAGGGTCTACCGAGACTCAAGTTGCCCTTTTGACCCAGAGAATACGTGATGTGACAGATCATGTGAATATTCATACTAAAGACAACCATTCCAGGCATGGATTAGTGAAACTGGTTTCCCAGCGGAGAAGACTGATGAAATATCTGCAAAGAACCAATCCTGAATCTTATGTGGAATTAACTAATAAATTGAAAATAAGAAAGTAAATATACCTAATGAAAAAATATGAAATTGAACTAAACGGGAAAACCCTTTCTATCCAGACTGGCCAGGTTGCCAGGCAATCTTCCGGATCAGTCATTGTACAATACGGGGAAACAACGATTATTACAGCAGTAAATGCAGCAAAGACCATGAGAGAAGATATCGACTGGTTCCCTCTCCAGGTCGAATATCGAGAACGGCACTACGCTGCCGGAAAAATCCCAGGAGGCTTTTTTAAACGT
>NYYF01000054.1 GCA_002686675.1 Fidelibacterota bacterium | reverse complement strand
TTCTTGTGGGAAACAGTTCTCTCACTATTCACTTATGACAGTTACCAAGGCATTTATGATCCCAGTGGAACTGACCAGCAGGGTATTGATGCTATTAATGGTGGAATAAGCTTGATAAATTATACGGGACATGGATCAATATCAAGTTGGGGAAATGGTGCTTCTCTTAATACTTCCCAAATAAATTCACTTGAAAATGACAATTTATTGCCGTTTGTCATAACAGTAGGATGTAATGTTGGTGAGTTTCAAAGTACTAATGAATCTTTTTGCGAAGCCTGGCAAAGGGCGACACATAATGGAGAACCAACCGGGTCTATCGGTCATTATGGTTCTACCATAAGCCAGAGTTGGGAACCGCCTATGCATGGGCAATATGGAATGAATCTCATATTAACTGAGAGCTATAATGAAAATTTAACCAGAACCATTGGCGGTATTGCAACCAATGGATGTTTGTATATGAATGATGCTCAGGGATCACAGGGTATTCATGAAACCCTATATTGGACAATGTTTGGAGATCCATCAGTACCGATTAGGACTGCACCTCCCACAATTATCAATGCGGAATTCGAGGATATAATTATTTTGGGTGCTAATACGTTTTCAGCCTACACTGGAACGGAAGGTGATTTGGTTGCCCTTTCACTCAGTGGTGAACTGCTTGCTTACGGTTATACCGATGAATCAGGCACAGCCACTTTGGAGCTTGGCGATGCAGGCGATGTACCAGGGGAACTTGATTTGGTGATCACTGGTTTTAACTATCTCCCATATGAATCAACTGTTATGGTTTTATCACCGGATGGTCCCTATCTGGTCATCAATAATGTTTCTGTAAATTCTGGTTTAGATGAAATAATTGAATTTGGTGAATCGGTGGAACTGACTCTCGCTCTTGAAAATGTGGGGAATGATGATGCTTCGGATGTTACGGTTACCATTACTTCTAGTGACTCCTATATATCCATTACAAACGGCCTTGGAACCATCACTTATATTGGCCCGAATGAAACCGTGGTTGTGAGCGGACTGTCCTTTGATGTATCGACTGATGTTCCTGATGATCATAATTTTGATTTATCATGTGTTATAAATGCTGGCAGTGAAACCTGGGAATCTATAATTTCCCTGATTGCGTACGCTCCGATGGTTTCAGTTAGTACAGTGACTGTTGATGATGAAAATGGTCAACTTGACCCGGGTGATACTGCAGATCTAATTGTTACACTGGTTAACGACGGTGGTGCTGCTATAAACAATGTGGCGGCTATTCTTAATTATCCTAATGATGATGGTTTGATCATCGTTAATAATGGAACTGATGAGCTATCGGTTATATCGGCTAATTCCAGTGGTACGATTACTTTTAATGTAACAGTTGCTGATTGGGCAAACATTGGTCTAGTAGCAGATTTAATAATAGAGATCAGCGCTGATAATAACTATTCCGTTTCTGATCAGGTTTCTCTCACGATTGGACTTTGTCTGGAGGATTTTGAATCTGGGGATTTTGTCCAATATTCCTGGGAGTTTAATGGGAATGCGCAGTGGACGATTTCTGAAGATGCGTACGAGGGCAATTATGCTGCAAAATCTGGTGCCATTTCACATAACCAGACTTCCGTGATGTCAGTCACTTTGGATGTCTTTGCCAGTGATGAGATATCTTTTTACTACAAAGTTTCATCAGAGAATAACTATGATTATTTAAAGTTTTACATTGACGGAACGCAGCAAGGGGAATGGGCTGGTGATGTGGATTGGTCACAAACCTCTTTCTATGTAAACGCTGGAAGTCGGACTTTTACTTGGGAGTATGACAAAGATGGATCAGTCTCAAATGGCAGTGATTGTGCTTGGGTTGATTATATTATTTTCCCTCCATCCAATCTGCCAACACCACCCCAAATGGATGTTAATCCCATTTCATTTGATGTGTCTGTTCCTATAGATCAAACGTTAACGGAAATATTATCCATATTAAATGTTGGAGGAGGTTCGGTTGATTATAGCATAAACCTTGTTGAAACCACTTCAGGAAGAAATAACCCTGATGATGGAAGCATCAATATGGAAGAACAATTAGCTCTTGAAACTGACCAAGATATAGAGAAAAAGAGAAGAATCGCTGCTGGATTGGAGATAGAAGCAGCCAAAGTTACTTCTATGATTCATCCTGATTATGCCCCCGATTTGAGGGCTACTGATGTCACAATTGTATGTGACGGAGGAAACTATCAATATGAAGTTTCATGGAGGATAGTTGCTCCCAATGGAGATGATGTTGCTTCTGGCGGTGCGCCATTTAATGGAGATGCTTCATTGGATGGTGGAGTATATACAGTCTATGCAGAAGATTCGTTTGGTGATGGTTGGAACGGTAATTATCTCACTGTGACTGGCACAGATGGAACTGAATATTTATATTACACTCTTGCGAACGGTTCAGAGGGAACTACAACCTTTGAAATTAATACTCCTGACCCCATTTCATGGATAAGTCTGAGTCAAAGTAATGGAAGTATATTAGGCGGGGATACCGATGAAATTGAGATTACATTTGATACAGCTGATCTGGAAGGTGGTTCAATGTACGCTTGTGATATCGAAATCAACTCTAATGTTGGACTGATTACCGTACCGGTAACCCTCACAGTTGGAGCAATGAACATTACAATGAATGTTGACAATCTTTATGATTGGAATATAGTTGGTCTACCACTCATTGTTGAGAATGCCGACTGCCAGGCAGTTTTTCCCGGTTCTATAGAAAACACGCTCTATTCCTTTGATGAAAATGGTTATGGACTCAATTCAGAGCTGTCCATCGGCAATGGTTACTGGCTTCGGTTTGGAGAAGCGGGCACATCAGCGATCTATGGCGAAGTTTTAGCATCGGTTACAATTTCTCTTAATGAGGGGTGGAATATGATCTCAGGATGCTCGTTGCCTAATGGAGGCTGGATTGATCCGTTGGATATTGTAATACCAAATACACTCTATGGATTCGGAGAGAATGGCTATTTTAACTCACCGTCACTTGAGCCAGGTTATGGTTACTGGATACGGGCCAATGCCGCCGGTGAAATTATTGTGTCCGGGCCTGATGGTAATGCTAAGGTTGTTGTTGACAATACCATGAAAGATGCAAACCAAATCACGATCAATGGTACAATTCTTTATTTCGGGATTGATATCCCGGAAGAGAAGCAGCTTAGTTACAGTCTGCCTCCAAAACCACCGGTGGGAGCAGCTGATGTTAGATTTGAAAATAATACGAAATATGCTGAAGAGGGTGGACTTGTTGAAGTGGTGAGTAACCGTGAGAGTCTTCAGATTGATTACCAGATAAATGTTGATGCCGGGGAGAAAATGCAATGGATTTTGGTTGACCAGAGCACAGGCCAGGAATATGAGCTGAAGGACATCGGACATATCGAACTTGACGGAACTGCTGATTCCTTTATGCTGAAGAGGGCAGCTGAACTTCCGAAAACATTTGTGTTGTCACAGAACTATCCCAATCCATTCAATCCAGTCACGACTATTAATTACGAATTGCCGGAAGTATCATTTGTAACAATCAGGGTGTATAATCTTGTGGGACAGCAGGTAACTGACATCGTGTCAAAGGTAAAACCAGCGGGATATCACCAGGTAATGTGGGATGGTAAAGATCAATTCGGTGAACCGATGGCAAGCGGAATCTATATCTATTCAATAACCGCTAAGAATTTCCATACCTTCAAGAAAATGGTTCTGATGAAATAGAATTCTCTCAAGTGAGAAGATAGAGGGCACAGGTTAAAACCTGTGCCCTCCTGATTTTAGGTTAAACCGGATAAAACCATGAGAAAGTTTCTTTCCTTAATAGGACTTTTTACTATGATCGGGTTGTTGTATGCCGGCAACCAGGGCAGTGATTTGCAAGTAAAGACCGATGAATGGTTTCAGAATCATCCGGATTCTTATCCTCATTGGTTGACACCTGAAGAAGAACAGAGAAAAGATGAAATCGGACGTGACTTTTATCCAACCGATCCGCCAATCGGTCCGGTCCGTAACATTGCAGAGTTTGAGCCCATGGAAAGTGTTTTAGTCCGTTATCCCTTTGGAATTTCTTATTCTGTTATCGCAGAGATGTCAGAAGACATAATGGTAACAACCATTGTAAGCGGTCAAAGTCAGGAAAACACAGTCACAAATTATTATAGTTCAAATGGTGTAAATTTGGATAATTGCATTTTTTTACATGCTCCAACTGAATCATATTGGAGTAGAGATTATGGCCCCTGGTATGTTGTGAATGGAAATAATGAAGTAGGAATTGTAAATTTTATCTACAATCGACCCAGGCCAAATGATAACGACATTCCAATTGAGATGGCAGAATTTTTAGACATAGAACTTTATGGTATGAATTTAATCACAGCCGGTGGTAATTATATGACGGATGGTATGGGTATTTCGGCAGCTTCCGAACTGGTCTGGGAAGAAAACCCGTCTCAAAGTCACGTGGAAATCGCACAACTGCTAGAAGATTTTACAGGTGTAACTAATTTCCATGTTATCCCAGATCCGAACAACACATATATCGACCATATTGATTGCTGGGGAAAATTTCTGGATGTTGATAAGGTTTTGGTTCGTTCCGTTCCTACAAGTCATAACCAATATGACGAAATCGAAGCTACAGCGGATTATTTTTCAAATCAAATGTCATCCTATGGAACACCGTATGAAGTATATCGTGTGTATACCCCACAAAATCAACCTTATACAAATTCTCTGATTTTGAATGATAAGGTCTTTGTTCCTATTACAGGATCATCTTGGGATGACGATGCTTTAGCATCTTATGAAGAAGCTATGCCCGGGTATGAAGTTTTGGGATTCACAGGTAGCTGGGAATCCACAGATGCATTGCACTGCCGTGCAAAAGGAGTTGCAGACCGGGGTATGCTTTACATTCGGCATATTCCTCTTTCAGGAGAAATTCCGTCCAGTAATGGCGATTTTGAAATTACAGCTACTGTCATTCCCTACAGCGGTGCATCAGTAAACAATAATTCTCCAACTGTATTTTATCGCGTTGATGGTGGTGGTTATCAGTCAACAGTAATGGAATCAATCGTTGGTAATGAATTTTCGGGATATATACCAGTTTTGCCCTTTGGCGGTGAAGTGGCTTACTATATACACGCAGCTGATGCCTCTGGTCGAAGTGCGGATCATCCGTTCATAGGAGCACCGGATCCTCACATTTTTCAAGTTATCAGTACCCAGGTGGAAATGGATTTACCGCATCTGGAAAGTTGGAATTTGGTAGGGTTGCCTCTTGTAGTTACTGATCCAGGTTATTTGAATCTATTTCCAACAGCGACTGAAAATTCCTTTTTTTCGTATAGTTCCAGTGGATATGCTCCTGAAACATTATTCTCAGCTGGTAACGGGTACTGGCTTCATTTTGAGGAAGCAGGTACTCATATAATTCTGGGGGAGCCATTCAGTGAAATAACGATTGAACTGAGGGAAGGATGGAATCTTATCTCTGGCATTTCTTCTTCAGTGAATACAGATCAAATTATTGATCCTAATGACCTTATTATTCCAAATACTTTGTTTGAATTCCAAGGTGCTTCTGGTTATGTTTATGCTCAATCTCTTGAGCCTGGTAAGGGCTATTGGATACGATCTTTTAATGCTGGTGAGATCACTATTACGAATTCAAACAATTCTCAAAATCGAAATAATTAAAGTGAGCATCCTATTGTAACGGGAATGTATCTTTAACCTGTTAGTTCTGTAGGGTTTTATTTTATTGGAAAGATAATTTATCTACAATAGGATCTGATTCATCCTACTAAAGTTTTCAATAAGGCGATTGATGAAATTGAAAAATATCATAAACTTATCTTTATTTGTGCTAACGTATGCATATTCAATAAGCCTGTATGATGTTTATGTGCAGGCAGGACCTGCCAATGGTTACGACAGGTACATAGAGTTAGATCCAAATTTTATTTATACAGGAGGAATCGGCTCAGGTGAGGAATCTATCTATATTCAAGGAAATGGGGCTGTGATTGATTTATTGGAGGGCACTGGCATATGGATTGCCGGTGATACCAACAATAATATCACGGGATCCCTTGATATCGATCATTGTACAATCACAAATGGTGGTTCATACGGAATTAATCTTTCCGGATATTCAACCAATTCTATTACCAATTGTAATTTGATAAATGTTCATTGGGGCATCCAAGTCAACGACGATATACATGTTACGATAAAGAATTGTAATTTTATTGATAATGAGTACGGTTTAGCAATTGTTGGAGAAGATACTGATGTCAATCTTTCTTACTGTAATGCATGGAGCAACGATTATAATTATATGCTTAATTGTATTGGGTGAGGGAATATATGGGCAGAGTGTCTGCCTGAGCCAAGCACAGGAAATATCTTCGAAGACCCTCAATTCTTAAATCCCAATGAGTATCAGTTTTCCTACGATCCTGCATCTCCCTGCATCGATATTGGTGATCCTGAATATGAAGACCCTGATGGAACCAGGATCGATATTGGAGCAAATTATTTCAATCAGTCTGAAGAAATAATATCACTGGGAATTGATTGTTTTTCTGGATGGAATATGATTGGGCTACCGGTTCAGGTGGATAATAGCGGATATCTAAACCTTTTTGATAATGCAGTTGAAAACACATTATTTTCTTTTGGAGAAAACGGCAGTTATATACAGGAAGAAATGCTTACACCAGGGAATGGATATTGGCTCAGGATGACGGATGAATATGTTCAGGATTTTTCAGGGGAGCAAATTTCTGAAGTGATTGTTAATCTTGTTGAAGGTTGGAACTTGATTTCAGGTATTTCATATCCAATTAATGTGGATGCAGTAATTGATCCGAATGGACTTCTCATTCCCAATACAATCTATGAATATTTTGGGGGAGGCTATGTCACTGTATCTTCAATTGAACCTGGTAAAGGGTACTGGGCGAGATCTTTAGGAAATGGAACTATTTCTATTGTCTTTGAAAGGTAATTTAATATGAACCTTTATTTCTGTGTTTAGTCTTTATATCAAGGAATAAACCAATGCGTTAAATATTGGTTTGACAATTATGAAGAGGAAAAACATTTCCAACACAGGGGCAGAAGAAAATTTTTTCTGCCCTTTCTTTTATAGAATAAATTCATTTCTCAAATTACTTGGAAATTTTATGGATAATCAATTAGTAATGACCAAGCATGTGTCGATTGTATTAGTATTAGTGACTATAACATCTTTTGTATATCCGGATGAATTTGATATTCCAGACGGTTATTATGATCCATCAGAAGGATTATACGGTATTGAATTAAAAACTGCTCTCTATGAAATTATTAATGATCATGATAGCCAGAGTAATAGTTCACTTTGGACTCATTTTCAATCTACAGATGTGAAGACAAATAGCAAGGTGTGGGACATGTATTCTGACATTCCCGGAGGAACACCGCCTTATGAGTTTACATTTGTCACTGATCAATGTGGAAATTACAGCCAGGAGGGAGACTGCTATAACAGAGAGCACTCCTGGCCTTCTAGTTGGTATAATGATAATTACCCTATGAAAACCGATCTTTTTCATATATACCCAACGGATGGTTATGTAAATAATCGTAGAGCTAATTATCCTTTTGGAGAGGTTGGTACATCAACCTGGGTATCAGAGAACGGCAGTAAAGTTGGAAGCTGCTCGTATTCGGATTGTGAAGGAACAGTTTTTGAACCAATTGATGAATACAAGGGTGATTTTGCACGAACGTATTTTTATATGTCCACCCGGTATTTGGGTGAAGATTCCGGGTGGGATGCAAATCAGATGGTTGATGGTGCAGAATTGAAACCATTGGCAGTAAATCTTTTGATGGATTGGCATGAAAATGATCCAGTGAGCGAGAAAGAGCTGGACAGAAATGAAGCTGTTTATGAAATCCAGGGAAACCGGAATCCCTATATTGATCATCCGGAATACGCGGATAGAGTTTGGAGAGCCGCAACAATAAATGTGGTTTCTCTTGAAAATTGGAATATGGTTGGGTTGCCTCTGGCAGTTGATGATCCATCATATCAGACCATTTTCCCCTCTTCGGTTGGAGGAACATTATACTCCTACAATGGTGCATACATTCCTAAGACTGAACTTATTCAGGGGAATGGATACTGGCTTCGATTCCAGGAGGCTGGTTCGGTGCAAATTACCGGAGTCGAAACAGATCAACTTCATATTTTACTTACAGAAGGGTGGAATATGATATCTGGAATTTCATCAGCAATAAATGTTTCCAATATCATTGACCCTGAGGATTTGATTCTTCCTAATTCGATTTATGGTTTTGAAACAAACTATTACTCTGTCGATTCAATAGAACCTGGAAAAGGTTATTGGGTACGATCCGATGGGACGGGAGAAATTATTATCACAGTTCCTGAATCCCGGGAATAATCTACATAGAAATTCCTGTTTACATTCCCTCTGTGAATTTTAGTAATTGTCATACCAAACGATTGATTGTAGTCGCAATACTGATCTTTTTCAGTCAAATATTCGCTCAGAGTCCTAATTTTTCCGTAACAATCAATGTCACGGGAGGAGTAGGAAGTTATGACCTTATAATCGGTTTTTCTCCGGATGCAACCGATGGTTATGACGACGGGATTGATCAGTATGCACCTCCACAACCCCCATCGCCTGCGTTTGATGCAGCTTTGTTTTGGGAAAATGATCGTTATTACACTCAAATTGTAAATGGAGACAGTTTAGATCTTATAGAACATATATGGAACATTCAGCTGCAGTATCCCGAAGATAACTTAATTACTCTTAGTTGGGATAATGGGTGCCTGTCAGTTCTGGGAACATTTACTCTTCAGGATGTATCTGGGGGAAATTTTGTCAGTGTAGATATGACAACTGTGGATGTCTTGATATTGGATAATCCCGGAATAAATATATTAGAATTAAAGGTAACACCAAATGAATATTTTCCTGATGTTCCACCTCAAGGATTTGATTTTACTCCCAATCCCGCATCAGGTACTTTTATTGGTACAGTTACCATAAACGGCCAAAATGCTGAAGGATGTGACTGGATTGCTGCTTTTGATGAGAATGGCAATTGTGCCGGTTCAGCAATTCTGGTACTTAATGATGATTTAGCTTGGATTAATATTCCAATCTATGGAGATGACAGTACAACTCCAAATGTTGATGAGGGTATGAATCCTGGAGAAAATTTTGTTTTGAAACTCTGGGATGCTTCTTCCGATCTTATTCTTGAATATCCGATAAGTTTTGACTGCTGGTCAAATCAGAACGGAGCTCCCATGCCAAATTGTGGTGGAATTGACGGGATTTATAATTTTCTCTATTCTTCTTTTTTTTCTGTATCATTGTTAGTAGAACCAGAAGGGAGTGGTATTGTATCCGGTTCAGGAAATTATTTTGAAAATGCAATTGTGACTGTAACTGCAACAGCAAATGATGGATATACTTTTGTAAACTGGACAGAAGCTGGGATAGAAGTATCTGCAGAAGCTTCCTACAACTTTACGATTACCGAAAGTCGTAATCTGGTAGCGAATTTTGAGGAGATAGTATACACAGGCCCCGCAGCAGGTTTCACATATACAACGAATTATCTCATTGTTTCATTTGCTGATGCCTCAATAGCCGGAGATGGTGCAATCAACACATGGGCGTGGGATTTTGGAGATGGGAGCACAAGCACAGAACAGAACTCAGTCCATACATATACAGAAGCAGGAACATACACAGTCAGCTTGACAGTGACAGATGAAAACGATTTAAATGACACTTATACCGAAGATGATGTAACTGTGGCAGAATATACACAGGCAGGTCCGGCTGCTAATTTTGGTTATTCAGTAAACTTTTTAGAGGTGACATTTACGGATATTTCAGTAGAAGGAGATGGAGCAATCCTCATATGGGCGTGGGATTTTGGGGATGACAGTACCAGTACTGAACAAAATCCAGTTCACACATATTTGAGGAGAGGTAATTATTTTGTTACTTTGGTTGTAACTGATGAAAATGGAATGATAGATGAAGGGATTGAGTTTATTATTGTTGCTACAGATGAATTATTATTACCTGTAAATTATCCAAACCCTTTCAAAGAGAATACAACAATTATATTTGAGATTTCAATTCCATCCATTGTGAAAATTGATGTATTTAATTTATTAGGGGAAAAGGTTTATTCCCTAATTCCAACCTATGTAAACGAAGAAGTTAATCGAGTCGTTTGGGATGGGAAGAATAATCGTGGGAAATTAGTGAGATCAGGGTTGTACTTTTATCGAATTCAAACTGATAATGACATCCAAACTGGAAAAATGGTCGTCATTCGATAAACTTCACGATTTAGGAAAAAGATGAACGTAAAAGTATACACAACAAACTGGTGTCCTTACTGTGCCAATGCAAAACGGTTTTTGAATGAGAAAAATATTAAGTTTGAAGAAATTAATATTGAAACAGAAGGGATAAGCCGTGAGGATCTTGAAAAGATCACCGGCGGACGAACAGTCCCTCAAATCGTCATTGATGATACGCCCATTGGTGGATATGAAGATCTTTTGGCTTTTGATTCTGCGGGTAAATTGACGGGGTAGACCTATCGAAGCAGGGTAACTTTTTGCCATGTGTGGAATTGATCTCCCTCCACAAGTATAAAATAGATTCCTGACGGCGCTTTTTTTCCATTCCCCATTTTTCCGTCCCAGGAAAGATGATCGTAAAATCCCGCGCTTAATTCACCTGAAAATAGTTTGGCAACCTCCTGCCCTAAAATATTAACTATTTTAATTGAGATAACCTGGCTCTCTTCTAAAACAAGTTTGACCCTTGTACTGTTTACAGGTGAGGCAGGAAAAGGATTTGGATAAGGGTGCGATAAAACTACTTTTTCAGCGATATCATCCATTTGAATCATAAAAGTATAGATTCCTTCGTTGTTATAAACGACATTATTTGCAATATCAGTAGCCTTTACTCTCCAATGATAGATTGTATTGTTTGAAAGATTTTTTGAGAATGTTGTGTCTGTCCCGGTGTAAACCGTGTCAAGGTTTTGAATATTTGGTCCCAGTTCAACATCATAAAAGACGATATCGTTTTCATCTAAATCAATAGCTTTGTTCCATAAAAAAGTGACAAACGACGTATCTATTATACTGCTGTCCGCTGGAGTAATGATTGAAAATTCCGAAGGAGGATAATTCTCCGGTTCTCCATCTTCTATTGCTAATTCATAATCCCAGTCTGACCCTTGTATATCCTGGCTTACTACAGCCAGCGATATCCATTCCACACCGATACTGGGGTCGATATTGATTGGAGATCCACTTCTGACAAGGTGACTTCCCGTTTCCATTTTAATGATTACATGGAGTTTTAAATCACTTTCATGTCCTGTAAGAGTAATGTTAACTGGAGTTTCCGTATTGACCTTGATATACTGGCTGGCATATTTCTGTAAATTAGTGCTGGAAACAGTTACAATATCCCCCGCTGAAAAATTCACGGTTCTATAGGTATTTGGTCCATCCACAGGATAAGCCTGATAAGCATCCGCTTCTTCATAGCTGTAGATTTCTGCACCAAAGCCTGGGTCGGAAGATAATATCCGATTGGCAATGACCATGTTATTCAACACTTCTTCAAAGGATGAATTCACATATTTCAGCCCGTCATCAACTGCTTGAATACTGTAATCTCCATTTTGACTGTTTGTATTAAGCCCCTCTTCAAAAATGTGCCGAATGGTTGTTGAACCTCCAAAATGCTCATCAATATATTTGTAAAAGATGTAAGAACCATACATCTGTGTTCCTAAGGATTTATGGGGTGAGTTAAACCAGTTGGGCATATACTGGTAACAGTCATTGATATCATCGTAAACTATTTCTTCTATCCATGTAGCAGTAGCTTCCAGTAACCATGGTTCTTCATATCCATCATAGCCATATTGAATTGCATGGAAATATTCATGCGCTGCTGTGACCTGTATTGCCTCAAGTTCTGTGGTTGGTCCATAATCATTGTTTGGAGAATAAAATCCATTATAATTATTTCTCATTTCCATATAGCTTACAAGGGCTATTATTCCTCCTGATCCTTGATAGCCATAACCATCTCCTTGTACTAGGCCATAATAATTACTGGGTAAGTTGTTGATGTAAACATCATAATGATTTGAGCCACCATCATCATGACCAATTCCATCTTCAGGGGGGGGTGTGTCGTAACCTAAATCATTGATTTCTACATTATAGACTTCAGTAAAAACATTCGCCATTTGTTCAACATAGTCTGGTACGCCAATCTCACCAGAAATATCAATATTACTAACAGAATCGATGCCAGTCAGATTGTAATGCAATCGTATGCTATCTATATCATAGTGATAATCTAAATTTGGTCTACCTCGGGTCACTAAGTTACCTGAAAAATCGAATCCTACTTCTTTTAAGAAATTTTTTACATCCTCCGGCAAAGTATGTCCATATAAAGCGATTTGGTGAAGATGAGGTGTTAAATGTTGGTGTTCAGTTCCCGCTCTGGATTCCACACCGCTGAAAGCATTAATAACTATTTCAGCTGACTGGATTGTTTGTTCTATGGTATCCGCCGCAAAGAGCATTTGGAAAAACAATCCAAGAAAGAAAATTTGTTTATTGAGAGGGCTGTTCATTGTTGTACTTTTTTTCTGTATCCCGCAATTTTTTCTT
>NYYF01000053.1 GCA_002686675.1 Fidelibacterota bacterium | reverse complement strand
TGTCAATAATAAGATGTCTCCATCCAAATCCTCAATGTAATCCGAAAAATCTTCCGTGAGAAAACCATCCTCGGCAAATGTAAAACTTTCAGGAAGTTCAATCGTAGGTGCATCATTCACTGAGTTAACAGTGAAATAAAATATCTCCGAATCGTCTAAATCACCATCACTAACAGTTACCGATATAATCACTTCCCCAAACCAGTTCTCTGCAGGAGTTAATGTCAATAAAGAATCTGCCATAAAAACCGTCACATTATCATTGTCACTTTCCGCTGTGAAGCTCAGAGTATCACCATCCGAATCACTGGCAGAAATTGCAATTGTCAACGGTACATCCTCCAATGTTGACGTGTCAGCTAATACCACCAATACAGGAGCATAATTCACCGGATCAATATAGACATAAAGATCAGTGGTATCTGCATATTCACCATCAGATGCTGTCAGGGATAAAGTAATTGGGTCAAGTGTATTATAATTTTCTACCAGGGTGGTAAGAATTAAATCACTGTCTTCAAAACCAGCGCCCAAATGTACAGCATCTGAATTAGATTCGACATTGAACTCTAACAGGGCCAATGACTCATCAAAGATCAAGCCTTCCATACTGAGAATGTTAGCACCACTGTTTTCATTGATATGCTGATCTGGAATATCAGCCCATTCGGGAGGATCATTCTCACCACATATCTCAACAGTGTTCGATGTAACAGTATTACCGTAGACCTGTCCGTCATACGGAGTTATCTCCGCATACCATTCTTCATTACAGGCTGTAGCACTGGAAGGAATGGTCAACTGATCGGAAAACTCTACCTGGGCCACTCCATCCTTAAACCAATGAATTGCGGTACCCAATTCTGCATCACCATCCTCATCTAAATAATCGTAACTCAGAATAAGATCCACATCATTCGATGGAACAGCCGGTGAAATAGCAGCATTTAATACCATCGGAGCATCCTGCACTTGATTAATTGTAAACACAAAAGTTTCCTCAGCCGTCAAAAATCCATCACTGACTGACACCGTGATATTGGCCGTACCAAAATAATTCGGATCTGGAGTCATGGTTAATTGATCACCATCAATAAATACAGCCACCGTATCATTATCACTGGAAACGCTGAAATTAAGTTCGTCTTCTTCAACATCGCTGGCAGAAATCGTTATCGTCAACGGTACGTCCTCATCCGTCATCTGATTGCCGATAAATCCAAGGTCCGGTGGATTGTTCACTGAAATAATTGTCAGTTCAAAGGTTTCAGAATCACCCAAAGATCCATCACTTACCGTTACCACAATAGTCACCGTTCCATACCAATTGACTTCAGGAGTTAATGTTAATATTTCTCCATCCATCACAGCAGTAACATTTGGGTTATAACTGAAAGCACTAAAAGTAAGACTGTCTCCATCCACATCCATTGCAGAAAGGACTATTTCTAATGGATTGTTTTCAAGCGTTTCCTGGTCACCAATTTCAGTCAGTACTGGAGTATCGTTCACATTAATCACTTCAATGAATAAAACAATAGTATCGCTCTGGCTGAATTCGAGCTCACCATCATCTATGTAAACAGGAACTGTCAGTTCTCCAAAGAAATCGAGCACCGGTGTTATGGTGGTGCCAACTGTTGTGTAATTCTCCCCTTCCAATACTGTCAATGTGAAATCATCAGGATACACATTGTCCACATCCGTAACTATCAAGTTGCCAAGTATAATCTCCAGGGGTGTTTCTTCAAGAGTTATTAATACAGTTGTGCTATCAATCACCGGAGCATCATTTACGGGAGTAACGGTGAGTACAAAATTTTCCGAATCGTCCAATTCTCCATCACTGACTGAAACAAAAATATTTACGATTCCATACCAATCTTGAGCCGGAGACAGCGTTAACTGATTACCTGTAACCTCGGCTATAACATCCTCAGGATGTTCACTGAGAACACTAAAAATTAGATCATCTTCATCCACATCCGTGGCTTCTAACGTAAGCACAAATGATATCTCCTCTGACGTTTCCTGATTACCAATTTCAGTCAGTACCGGATCATCATTCACCGGAGTAACAATAATATTAACAGTATCAGATGCGGTTCCACTTGAATCATCTTCAACAATGAAAATCAAAGTCTCTGAACCATTCCAATCCTGCACAGCTCCAAACGTCACTCCAAGAAGATTATCAATGGATACAATTAGATTCTCATTTCCTGAAACTGTCAGTGTTAAGGCGTCCTCATCTATATCAGCAGTGTATCCACCAAAATCCTCCACCAGATTTCCATCTTCTTCAAATGTGAAACTCTCAGGTAAATACATAATTGGGGCATCATTCACCGGATTGACAGTGAGTTCAAAATTTTCTGAATCTTCCAAGTCTCCATCACTGACTGATACAAAAATATTTATGGTGCCATACCAGTCTTGAGCTGGGGACAGCGTTAGCTGATTACCTATAACATCGGTTACAACATCCTCAGGATGTTCACTGAGAGCGCTGAATATTAAATCATCTTCATCCACATCCGTGGCTTCTAACGTAAGCACCAATGATATTTCCTCTGACGTTTCCTGATTACCAATTTCAGTCAGTACCGGATCATCATTTACCGGTATTACAATCACATCCACATCATCAGAAGCAATTGCACGCCCTTGTGAATCGTTCACCGTAAAGGTCAGGGTCTCACTGCCGTTCCAGTCTTGTTCTGCACCAAAGGTCACAAAAAATGTATTGATTTCCACAGTGACATTCAACTGGCCTTCAACTGTTAATGTCAAATCATCTTCATCTACATCCGATAGATAAGGTGAAAAATCTTCTGCAAAACTTTCATCTTCATCAAAGGTAAAACTTTCCGGTAATTCAATTATTGGTGTATCATTCACCGGCAAGACGGTCAAGATAAATACTGTATTGGGCGGTGTATACTCACCATCCGTCACCGATACACTGATCTGAACATCACCATAAAAATCCTGCGCCGGAGTCAGTGTTAACTGATCTCCTTCCACGTCCACCGATACATTATCTGGATATTCACTCAAGGCAGTAAATGTCAGTAAATCTTCATCTACATCCGTAGCTTCTAACATAAGCACCAATGGCGTGTCCTCTAATGTTTCCTGATCATCAATTTCGGGCAGTATAGGAGGATCATTTACCGGATCAATATACACATTCATGGTCGTCTCAACTTCATATTCCCCGTCATTCACAGTAAGAGTGAGTATAATTGGAGATAACGAAAAATAATCTTCTGTCAGGGTTGTTAAGTGAAGTGTACTTCTGGAAAATTCCGCTCCCAGATTTTGATCATCTGAATTAGAGGTCACTGTAAATATCATCTGACTCAATGCCTGTTCCGCGTCATCCACCAATCCTTCCATACTAAGACTGTCTGCACTGTCTTCATGGATATTCTGGTCAGGGATGCTCAACCATTCCGGTGGTGAGTTCTCACCGCAAATGGTGACACTGTTGGACTGTACCGGTTCACCTATATCCATCCCATCGCTGGGTGTGACAATGGCATACCAGACCTCATCACACAACGTGGAACTGGAAGGAATGGTTAACTGATTGGAAAACTCTACCTGTTCCACTCCATCCTTATACCATGTGATCACAGTACCTCCCTCAGGATCACCCTCAATATCTGTGTATATATAACTTAATTCCAAATCATGCGTCTCCAAAGGAACAGAAGGAAATATTGCCACATCCTCTGCTACCGGAGCATCATTCACTGGATTTACGGTCAAGGTAAATATCTCCATATCGGTTAAAAATCCGTCACTGACAGTTACGGTTATATCAGCGGTACCATTCCAGTTGGTCTCCGGGGTAACGGTCAATGTAACATCGATAACCTTCACCTCAATATCCGCACTTGAACTGAACGCATCGTAAACCAGTGCATCACCATCTACATCTTCTGCAGTCAATGTATATTCTAAGACCTCATCTTCATTGATTGCCAGATTACCGATTTCAGACAGTACAGGTGCATCATTAATAGGAAATACGGTAACCATAACATCAGCCGGATCTGAATAATCCGTTCCGTCAAAACCACGGTAAGTAAATAAATCTTCACCATTGAAGTTAGGATCCGGTGTATACACCCCGTCTGTTACCGTACCATGAGAAGGCTCATCAACCACCTCAAAAGTAACTGAATCCCCATCTGCGTCTGAACCGGAAAAATTCACCTCTACCGGGATATCTTCATTTGTAACAACACGCAAAATCACTACCTCAGGAGGACTGTTTACGGATAACACAATTAATTCAAAACTGCTTGTATCGGCTAAAAATCCATCATTCACCATTACAGTGATCTCTGCGGTTCCATTCCAGTTTAATGATGGAGTTAATTTCAGTTGGCTCTGTACCATCTTAGCATCAACCATATCCGTACTGCTCTCCGCATCATAATATAGGACATCCCCTTCCACATCAGATGCTATGATATCCAATAAAAGGATCTGATTCTCATCCATTTCCTGATTACCTATAAATGCAAGTTCCGGTGAATCATTTATCGGAAGAACAATGATATCCAATTCATACGAAGCAAAGGAAAGCCCCTGACCATCATCTACTGTAAATGTTACAGTCTCGGTACCATTAAAGTTAGGTAAAGTACCAAAGGTTACTACCAAACCATCAATTTGAATCGTTACATTCACATTTCCTGAAGCTGTCAGGACTAGAGGATCTTCATCAATATCACCAACGTATGCTGAAAAATCTTCAACCAGACTTGAATCTTCAAAAAAAGTAAACGCACCGGGTGGGTCGATAAATGGCGGATCATTCACTGAGTTGATTAAAAGTTCAAAAATTTCCGAATCTTCCAATTCTCCGTCACTGACTGTTACCGTGATATTTGCAGTACCAAAATAATCAAGATCAGAGGTCATGATTAACTGATTACCAGCAACAGAAACAGTCACTGATTCATTATCACTGGATGTATCGAAAAACAATTCTGGGCTATCCACATCACTTGCAGAAAGTACAATCGTCAACGGTACATCCTCATCCGTCTCCTGATTTCCAATAAATGCTAACTCTGGCGGATCACTCAATGCGCTTATGTTTATATTGACCACCGCTTCATCCGAATACAATTCCCCATCAAAAGCCTGGTAAGTGAACTCGTCTGACCCATAATAATTTTCCTCAGGCGTATACACCCAGGCCCACACCTCCGCTGGGGTTACCCTTATTTTCAAGATGTTAAAAGCTGGATCTGTTAATGTCAGGCTTTCGTTAACAGTCATGTCTACATTGATCATACTTCCGTCAAAAGCATCCTGGAGTAGAAAGGTTCCAAGGTCAGACAAACCCGTATTGTCCCAGGTCAAGGTGATGAGGTTATCTTCAGGATACTGCAGTTGGATATCCCAGACATGTTCCACTACGTCATCAGCGGATCCTTCTACAATCTGTGTAAAATAGCGATCCCCTGCCCAACCAAGGGCTGCGTCAAACGCCGGCGGCGGCGGAGCTGGCGGTGCATAGATATCTACCCCTGCATCATAACCATCCGTTAATGCAGGAGAGAATCCAAGCATAAGAGGCTGATCCTGTCCTCCACCAGCAGCGTTCAAGGAAACACGAAAATTTGGACCAAACATTCCATGCTGTGGGAAATCTGCCAATTCAAAAGTCAAAGCATCACCGTCAATATCCGACCCTGAGACTGGTACTTCTACTGGAGTATCCTCTGAGGTATTTACTTCTAGATCAAAGGCTGTAGGTGCATCATTTTCTTGCGTTACTGTTACAAGCAGATTAAATGTGTTACTCTGACTATCCTCAGCCTCTCCATCATCTACAAAAACCGGCACCGTCAAATCACCAACAAAATTTTCATCTGGAATAATTGTATTCCCATCACCACCTGATTCGTTATCAACGATATAGTTGTCACCCTCAAGAACGGTCAAGGTAAAGTCATTCGGATACGTATTATCTACATCCTCCACAGAAAGATCATCAAGGGTGATTGTAAGAGGTGTCTCTTCAGGAGTAAACAACTGATCCTGTCCTGTTATCTCCGGGGCATCATTCACAGGTGTAACAATTACGTCTATATTATCTGAAGCAATATCCCTCCCCTGAGCATCATTAACCGTGAAGGTAATTTCCT
>NYYF01000052.1 GCA_002686675.1 Fidelibacterota bacterium | reverse complement strand
TTTTCTTCATTTTGACAATAAAATAACACCATCAATCCAAGAAGCAGCAGGCTTCAAATATGATAGCACATTGGGATTTAATGATAATATTGGGTTTAGACGTGGCACCTCTTATGCTTATCCTCTATATAATATTGGAAATAACAAAATACTGCCTGTTTGGGAGTTGCCTTTGATTATTCAGGATGGTGCCATGTTTAACCATAGAAAGGGTATGCGACTGGATAAGGTTAAAGCATTGGAATACATTCAAATGATTGCAGAAAAAGTTAAAGAAGTTGGAGGAATTCTTACTTTATTGTGGCATCCACATTTAATTGTCGATGAAATAAGCTGGAACACATTCCAAGAGGGATTGAAAATGTTACAGAAGGATGACCCATGGTTTGCTTCTGTTCGTGAAATTGGGGATTGGTGGAGCAATAATGTGAAAATAGATCTAGTGTCATTTATTGAAAATTCAGAGGAATAATATAAGTTTATATCAACATACTGGGAATATCAAAGCCGGTCTGTTTGTTCTTGGATTAGCACTAGTATCAGGATTAATGCTTTATACCCAATCGCTGGTAAAAAACCTGCGTGAAGACAATAGAGAAATTGTCCAGCTTTATGCGGAGTTAATGGCAAAAGCCGTCATTAATGAAAGCGATGAAAATTTAAATTTCATTTTTGAGAACGTAATTAAAAAAGTTCAATTCCCCATTGTTCAAACAAATGTAGAAGGTGAGCCATTGTCTTGGCGTAATCTTTCAGAAGATATAAAAACATCCAAAGATGTAAAGCCAATTGTGGGAGTAATGGATAGGCAGAATGAACCTATTTCACTCGTTTATCATGATTTAAAAACAGGAGAGGAATATATTTGGGGAATTCTCCATTTTGGAGATTCACAATTAATTCAACGCTTAATTTGGTTGCCCTATTTTGAAATTGGAGCTATCTCCTTATTTATACTTCTGGGCTTTGTTGGGTTTTCCTTCATTAGAAATAGTGAAAAACAACACATTTGGGTGGGGATGGCACGGGAGACAGCTCATCAACTTGGAACACCGGTATCAGCACTTATGGGATGGGTGGACTGGCTTAGAGAAAACCCTGAAAAAACTTTGGACGTTGTTGAAGAAATGAACGCAGATTTAAATCGTCTTAATCAAGTTAGCGAGAGGTTTAGCCAGATGGGCTCGATGCCTAAATTGGAAGAGACCGATCTCTCTGAACTGGTAAAAACAGTTGTAGATTACTTGGAGAAGCGGCTTCCAACCAAAGGAAAGAATCTTAAACTGGTAAATGAAATCACCTCTAAAACAAATATCTATGCGAACATAACACTTCTTTCCTGGGCGATAGAAAATATCATCAAAAATGGAATTGATGCCATTACACAAGAGCGTGGGGAGGTTCGAATCCGTTTGCGAATGGAAAAAGAAGAAGTGAGGATTCAGATTCATGATGATGGTAAAGGTGTCAAGAAAAAAGACTTGAAAAATGTGTTTCGTCCCGGGTTTAGTACGAAGAACCGTGGTTGGGGATTGGGACTTTCCTTAACACAACGAATAATTCAGGATATTCATCGCGGGAAGATCTTTATTAAACAATCTTCACCTGGTTCAGGGACGACCTTTGAGATTATTCTTCCGACTTGAACAAACTTAATATAACTGGATTTCGAAGTTGCCCTGTATTTATTTTTTGAAAGGGTAATTATTTTTTACTTGAAAAGTTCTAATCATTTCAGATACCGAATCAATCTGTAGTATTTTTCTTCCAAATAATTACTTTTTGTAAGAGGATTACCTGTGCAGAATTTGGAAAATTTACTATCTATAAATCGGTATAGTAGGTGATCATCTCTCTTTATAGGTATTCCAAGTCGGCTTGTTTGAATTATCTGTGTTGGTGAAGATCCAATATCTTCAATATAGAATCGGTTAGGATGGAACTGTTGTTGATCCCATTCTTTGACAGTAATCCCTAGAGAACTGCACAGGAGGGTCTGTCCAGCGCAGAGTCGTTCAATCGGATGCATACCATTTCCGTATTTGGACGGATCCAATTTTTGCATCATTGGAATCATTTTATCTGTTTTTGCCATTTTTATAAGGATATCCGGATTTATTGAGTACAGCGTTTCCTTTTCCTCTGAAACTAACATTTAAAGAATCACCGCCCTGAGCATAGTACATATAAATTGTACCGGGGGATATAAACGACGCTTTTCGTTTGTTAATGTATCCCAGGGAAGCGTAACTCACTTTTTCATTTTGAAAATATGCTTCCGTTTCAATGATCTGTGCACACCACCAGACTTTATCATACCATGCGCGGAGAATTTTACCTAGTAATGCCTTAGCTGTTGTGATTGAATCCCGGTTAAAAAAGTTACGTGACAACATTATTATTCTTTTGATAGATCAATGGGCCTCCTCTGTTTTTTAATTTTGCTGCGATGATGTTTGTTTTTTAATCTCTTTTCTTTAGATCCAAAGGGAGGAGTCGTTTTTTTGCGAGGTTTGGACTTTTGCGCGGCTTGTTTAATAAGGGTGATTAGGCGTTCAACTGAATCCTTACGGTTTCTTAGCTGTGTACGATAACGACGAGAATCAATAATCAGTATTCCTTTTTCAGTCATTTTTTTCCCGGAGATTTGAATCAGTCGTTTTTTAACGTCTTCCGGTAAGGTTGGAGAATTAACTACATCAAACCGAAGTTGAACCGCGGTTGAGGCTTTATTTACATTTTGACCTCCTGGACCTGAGGAACGGATAAAATCGAAATGTAGTTCATTTTCATTAATAGAAAGTGTTGATGTGATAATAATCATACTTATAGATTAATAATGATAATCCGTTAACTCAAGGAGAATTCAAAACTGATTATCTTGTCATTCGGTGCGAACATCGGTAATTTTCACCCTAATTTAAAGGAGTTAAAATTGGAAATAATATATGCGTTATCTAATGGTGGACAGCAAGGTGGTGGAATCGCGGCATTTCTACCATTTATTCTGATCATGTTCATCATTTATTTCCTGATGATTCGTCCCCAGACAAAACGCCAAAAAGAAAAGCAAAATATGATCCAATCTCTTCAAAAAGGAGATAAGGTTATCACAATTGGAGGTGTTCATGGATCAGTGGTTGGTTTCAAACAAAAGGGGACAATTCTTATTCTGAAGGTTGGGAAAAATATGGATATTGCTGTGAATCGTTCTGCAGTTTCCGGCTTGGAAAAAAATGTCGCTCCAGATGAAATTACAACCATTGAAGAGAAAGCCTAATGGCAGTCAGAGAGATTGTCAAATATGGGGATTTGATCCTTCGTAAACAATGTGGAGATATTGAAGATATTTTTAGTGTGTTGCCCTTAGTGGAGGATATGTTTGATACAATGTATGAAGAAGACGGTATAGGATTAGCTGCAAACCAAATTGGTGAGGATTTAAATCTGTTTGTAATTGACATCAGCCACAAAGATGAAGCCGAGAAACCACGAGTTTTTATTAACAGCAAAATTATTGATAAAAAAGGTGAATGTTTATCTGTTGAAGGATGTTTATCCATTCCTGGTATTCAGGTGGAACTAAAACGATCTGAATTTATTACACTACAATATTACTCATTGGAAGGTGAACAAAAGAAAAGAGAATTTAATGATCTAATGGCACGTGCAATCCAGCATGAGATGGATCATTTGAATGGAATCTTCATCGTTGACCGTATAAGTGATCTGGTTAAAATACAGTATAAAAAAGACCTTAAAGAAATTGAGGAGGATGCATTAAAGGAATCAAAAGTGAGGGAAAAAATTCAGGGAATTGTCCTTTAATATTCAAAGAAATATTCAAGACAAACATGTAAGCTCAAAGTGGATTCAGATAATATAGAATCCTTTTTGATATCCTGTTTCAATCAATTTATTTGTAGAGTATAATTACTATGCGTATTATTTTTATGGGTAATCCGGAATTTGCTGTTCCGTGCCTGAAATGTTTGGTTCAATCTGATCACCAGGTAACCGCGGTGATGACAAATCAACCAAAGAAAATGGGCAGAGGTAATAAGGAACGTCGATCACAAATTGACGCTGCTGCATGTGAATTGAACATCCCGGTAATTCATGCAGGTTTGTTGAATTCTATTGATTTGATTGATCAGCTAACAGAATTGAACCCAGATCTATTTGCAATTGTAGCTTACCGGGTTCTCCCAAAGAAATTACTCTTAATACCATCAATGGGTTCGGTGAATTTACATGGTTCGCTGCTTCCTGCTTATCGTGGTGCAGCACCAATCCAAAGAGCAATAATGAATGGGGATAAAGTCACTGGGCTTACAACCTTTCTGTTAAAACCAACGGTGGACACGGGAGATGTCTTGTATCAAGAAAAGGTAACTATCCACCCTGAGGATACGTATGGCACTCTCTCTGAAAGAATGAGTCAAATTGGATCGGACCTTCTTCTGAAAACCATTAATAACCTTATGGAAAAAAGCATTACTTCTGTCAAACAGGACAATTCAATTGCAACCCGGGCACCAAAGGTTCAACCGGCAGAACGGATTATTAACTGGAATGATACTGCTGTGAATATTACAAATAAGGTTCGAGGACTAAATCCAAAACCAGGTATCCATACGACTTTGAATGGTAAATGGATTAAAATATTCCATACTTCTCCAGTAAATGAGAATTATGAATTAACACCTGGAACAATCATCGACCGGACGAAGATGCGATTATTGGTTCAGACAGGTGAAGGTGGTTTATTTATTCAGTCTCTCCAGAAGGAAGGAAAAAAACGGATGGATATCCAAGAATTTCTCCAAGGAGCTTCCATTAAGGAAGGAGATCAGTTAGGAACCTGATGACCATAGATCTTATGTTATGAAAAAACTATTTCATTTTGTGGTTGTTATTTTCATTTCTTCCTGTATCATTCTATTGATCATGGAAACTATTTTGATGCCAGCTTATGTCCGATTTGGTCAGACTCGATATCTGATAGATGTGAAAGATCTTCCTTTGGAAATTGCTCTTTCTCGTCTTCATTCTGAAGGATTTAAAGGAATTGTAGAGGATACAGTGTTAACGAATCTTGTAACCCCCAATAATATTATTGATCAATTTCCTCTACCGGATTCCCGGGTGAAACCGGGCCGGACTATAAGGCTAAAAATTGCCCAGCCAGAGAAAATGGTTCCGGTTCCAAACCTACTTGGTCAGTCGCAGAGAAGTGCTGAGATAATGCTCCATCAGTTAGGTTTAGCTATAGATACGATTTATACAGAATACAACCCTGTGTATCCCAAAGGGACTGTTGCCTGGCAATCACCAAAAGGGAATGATCTGCTTAAGAGAGGTTGGGGAGTACATTTAACTATCAGCAAGGGTATGCCCCCAAATTTTTTCCAGGTCCCTAATCTCTTTGGGCTCAGCCAAGAAAAAGCTGAATTTGAATTAGAGCAGGCTGGTTTGAAATTGGGAAAGGTATCGTATGAACAAAATGAGGATCTAATTCCATTCACGGTTTTGGATCAGTCTATTAAGGAAGGTACAGTTCTTGAGACTCCAAAAAAAATAGATGTTACAGTAAGTGTACTTGATATTAATGATATTTTCAATCAAATGATGAATAAATAGACTATATGATCAACAGAGGTGAAGTTTCCCGAAAACTGATTCATTTAACAAACGTCATTATTCCGGTTGGTTATCTGTTTCTTTTTCCTTCCAAAATCCACATGTTAATAATTTTATCTTGTTTATCGGTTATTTTTATTTTTCTAGATTTTTCTAGAACCCGGATTGGTTGGATCAAGACTATTTTCGGAAAAATGTTTAATTTTATGCTTCGAACTCACGAGTTAGATGGGCGACTGACAGGGGCGACCTGGGTGGTTATAGGATCTTTTCTTACGGTAGCTTTATTTCAAAAAGAAATCGCAATTCTTGCACTTTTATTCATGGGGTTAGGTGATACAGTTGCGGCACTATTTGGAGCTCAGTTTGGAAGGATTCATATTTGGAATAAAACGGTTGAGGGCACTCTGGCGGGCTTGGTTGTTTGTTTGATGGTTTCTGCCTGTTTCCCGGGGATGTCAGTTTGGGTCAGAACAGGGGGTGCTGTTTCTGCCATGATCGCCGAGCTTATTCCTTTGCCTGTGGATGACAATATCCGGATTCCTATAATATCTGGAACTATAATGATGTTTTTGAGTAGTCTAGGCGTATGACATTTTTATCTCCTACTGTTCTCTGGGGACTTGCGGCAGCATCAATTCCAATTATTATTCATCTTCTTAGTTTAAGGCATACACGTGATGTGGAATTCAGTACCCTCCGCTTCATCAAGGAACTTGAGCATAAAACAATTAGACGGCTGAAATTGAGACAATTGCTTTTAGTTCTTCTTAGGACTTTGGTGATCATCTGCCTGATACTGATGGTTGCTCGTCCGGTACAAAAGGGATTTGTACCCGGTTGGATGGCTGCAGAGAAAGAAACAAGAGTCATAATCTTTGTAGATAATTCTGCCAGTATGTCCCTGGTTTCAGATGGAATTACTCTATTGGAAAACGCTAAGGAATCCGCCTTGAAAATTGCAGATTCTTTTGAAGGGCAGACAAGGATTGAGATCTATCATACTATCCCGGCAAAACGTGTGTTTAATGGGAAACCCGGGGATACATCACTCCGGAATGTAGTTGCAGCTATTCCGCAGACATTTTCTACAGACCATTTATGGGTTACTGTGAATTCCGTATTGCAAAACCTCAAAGTGAAGGAGCCTAACAGGGAATGTTTTATCTTGAGTGATATTCAGTCTTTGCCGGAATCTGAGTCCTTTTTAGCTGAGCTGAGACCGGACACTACTCGTCCTCAATGGAGGTTTTACTGTCTTGGCCAAGAGGTACCAAAGGATAATTTATCCATTCGCCAAGTCACCGCTGTAAGTCAGATTCGTCTCCCGAATCATCTCCT
>NYYF01000051.1 GCA_002686675.1 Fidelibacterota bacterium | reverse complement strand
TTAATGATCGTGGAGGAACCAGAAAACACATTATGACTGCTGTTAATGATAGTTTAAAAAGATTAAATACAAACTATATTGATTTGTATTTTTTACACAGGTTTGACGATCTCACCCCACTTGAAGAAACACTACGAGCCTTGGAAGATTTGGTTCGCAATGGTAAGGTCCTCTATTTGGGTGCAAGTAATTTTGCTGCCTGGCAGATAATTAAAGCGCTGGGAATCACAGCAAAAAATGAATGGAGCAGGTTTGAATGTATCCAACCCATGTACAACTTAGTAAAGTGACAGGCTGAGGTAGAAATATTACCTATGGCTTTATCGGAAAATGTTGGTGTTATCAGCTATTCTCCACTCGGGGGTGGTTTGCTTACGGGTAAATATGGAATTAAAAAAAGACCCAAGACGGGTCGCCTAATTGAAAATAAGATGTATGAAAAACGTTACAGTGATTCACAGGTTTTTAAAATTGCTGAAAAATTTAGTCAACTGGCTAAAGAACAGCACTTATCACCAATTAGCCTTGCCATAGCCTGGGTTGCCAGCCATCCAGCTGTGACTGCACCTATTATCGGAGGCCGTAATTCAAATCAGCTTAAAGAATCACTAAAATCTGTGGATATTAAAATGACCGAAAAACTTAGGAATGAAATTTCGGTATTATCACCCAAACCTCCAAATGCTACTGATCGAAATGAGGAACAAACTATATATAACTACGGCCAACGATAGATTTATATTAGACAATATAATCCCCGCCAAGTAGCGGGACTTTTTGTATATAGAACAAAATACTCAGTCTTGGTAGTCAGTAGTGGTGCATAGTACCTCTCAGTAGAAGAAATAAATAAATGACCAGGCAACTTGCTCACCTATAGATAGATTTTCTTTACTTGATGTGCAGGATTGGCTAGACAAAGCTATTGATGGAGACGCTAAAGCAGAACTTATGATATGATTAATCTATTGGCTCTTGTCGCGCATGACTTTTGTTGATTAGGTAAACAGCCGTCATAGTCATTATTCCACCTATCATGGTGGTCACTTCCAAACGCTCCCCAATTAACAGCACACTGAAAAGCAGAGCCGTGACCGGTACCATAAATATGAAAGCACTGGCTTTTTCAGGCCCTAACCGGGTAGTGGCAAGAAAATAAACTGTAGTTCCGAATACCATAGCGCCGGAAGACAGGAAGAACATATTCATCCAAAAGATCCAGTCATAGGTGAATATTAGTAAAATATCTTTATTCCAAGTCACGCCAAGGTAGATCAGGGCAGAGATTGTGTAAACCCAAAAACTAAATGAAAGTGTAGACACATGACCGTGGGACCGACCCGATATTATCGACATGATTCCCCAGGAAATGGAAGCACATATGAAATACAGATTGCCGTTAGCGATCATTTGTTCCAGAGACAGTGTCCAGGCCTGTAATACAATCACACCGCCAGTTAAACCTAGTACCAAACCGATGATATCCTTACGGGAGAACACTTGTTTCAGTAGCAGTACAGAAATAATGAATGTAATAACCGGATTGAAGGTAGGGACAATAATGCCACCCACACTGGCGGATCCTCTATCGGTGCCCACGAAAAAGAAAATATTGTAAAGAGAGATAAACAAGGCACCGGGGAAAATATATTTCATCCCCTGGCGAGTCACCCGGAAATCATTACCGGTTAACCACAGTACTGGAATCATGGTAATGCTGGAAAAGAAAAAACGCCAGAAGGCCACTACGGATGATGGTCCATAATCACTCAGGACCTTTGCATTAGTCCATGATAGCCCCCATGTGGCCATGGCGAGTATCATTAAAATGTATAATAAAATGGGAAAGTGGCTCTTATTCATAAACCGAAAAATTACATTTCAACTTTACATTGACTTAGTTAATTCATCCGGGGTCTCTGTATCTTGCCATCAGTTATTCTAACACATGTATATTTTTTCAGCGCAGATTTCTTTCAGAACTTTCGGCGGTTTATCCAAATGTAAATCCTTCTGGGATATCTGATTCATTAGTTCCTTCCGGTACCTACGATAGATCCAGGATAGTGTAGCTAGGCTTGGTGGTATTAAAAATAGGCACCACTTTCATTCCGATTTCTGGTTCACCCACAGATAAATATCCCATTAGTAAGGAACTAAAAAGTTCATATTTTTACATGGACTTAATTAGGATAAAATTACATTCGGAAGACAGGAAATCTAGTTTCAGAAATGGGATATCCTGTGACAACAATTAATGCTTGAATGAGAAGACTCCTTGTTTTCAATGGGCTAATGATACCGTCATCCCACAATCGAGCGCTAGCGTAATATGGGTTTCCCTCTTTTTCATATTTTTCCAAAATTGGTATTTTTAGTGTGTTTAGTTCTTTATCAGTTAGTTTTTTCCCTTTGGACTTCGCTTGGTCATCTTTTACAGTTGCAAGAACACTGGCAGCCTGTTCACTACCCATAACAGAGATTCGTGCATTTGGCCACATCCAAAGAAAACGAGGTTGGTAGGCCCTCCCTGCCATCGCATAATTTCCGGCTCCAAAACTCCCACCAATTATAACTGTTAGTTTTGGAATATTAGCAGTTGCTACGGCTTGGACCATTTTTGCACCATTCTTTGCAATTCCTTCGGCTTCGGCCTTTTTACCTACCATGAAACCATTAATATTTTGAAGAAATAATAGTGGAAGTTTTCTCCTGCTGCAAATTTCCACAAAATGAGCTCCTTTTAGAGAAGATTCACTAAATAAAATACCATTATTTGCTACGATTCCGACGCTAATTCCTCCGATTTTTGCGAATCCGGTAACTAGTGTTTTGGCATAATTTTCTTTGAACTCTTCAAATTGTGAACCGTCAACCAAACGGGCGATAATTTCATGCACATCAAAGGGTATATGATAACTTTTTGATAAAACACCGTATATTTCTTCTATAGGATATTTAGGTTCATTATATTCTTTTATATGAGTTGATTTTTCTGAAAAGTGTTTAAATATTCCACGTATTTTCTGGAGTGCATCTTCATCATTCTTTGCGAAGTGGTCTGCAACACCGCTGGAACGGGTATGGAGAGTTGCTCCTCCTAATTCTTCTGCCGTAGCAGTTTCACCAATGGCTGCTTTTACTAATGGAGGTCCAGCTAAAAATATCGTTCCTGTTTTATTTACAATTATAGTTTCATCGCTCATAGCGGGAACATATGCTCCGCCAGCAGTACACATTCCCATAACTGCAGAAATTTGAGGAATTCCTGCAGCGCTCATTCTTGCTTGATTGTAAAATATCCGTCCAAAATGATCCCGATCAGGGAATACTTCATCCTGTTTGGAAAGAAACGCTCCACCGCTATCAACAAGATATATGCAGGGAAGATGGTTTTCTGAAGCAATTTCTTGTGCTCTCAGGTGTTTTTTTACCGTAAGAGGATAATATGTACCGCCCTTAACCGTTGCATCATTTGCAATAACAATACATTGTCTTCCGTGAACGTTAATTATTCCAGTAATAATTCCTGCAGCAGGGACTTCGTCTTCATAAACTTTATATGCAGCTAATTGTGAGAATTCTAATAGCTTCGTTTCGGGATCTTTTAGGAGATCTATACGTTTCCTTGCAGTAAGCTTACCCCGTTTTTTATGTTTTTCAATCTTTTCAACAGAACCCATTTTTTGGACACTTATTATTAATTTATCAAGTTCTATATCCAAAGTTTTATGATGAGAGAAATTTGATAGAAATTTATCGGATGAAGTATCGATTTTTGATTTTATTTTAGCCATTTGTTTTTTTCCCTTTGTGGAGTATATCAGAAATATATTTTCCAGTATCTGATAAAGATTGTTTATTTATTCCGGTATCAAATCCATTGTTTTCACAAATTTCAAGAACCGATTCCGTTGCAACATTTCCAGATGAGCCTGGTGCGTAGGGACACCCACCAATTCCACCAACAGAACTGTCAAAACTTCTGAATCCAAGATTAATTCCTGATATAATATTTTGTTTAGCATTTTTGTAGGTATCGTGAAAATGTAACGCAAATTTGGAGGGATCCCAGTACTTGAGTATTATTTCAAGAATTTCTTCAACATCACCTTTTTTAGCTTTTCCGATGGTATCAGCTAAAGATATTTCATCTATATTTAGATCAATTAATTTTTGGACAACATTAATAAGTGAATCAGTGTTCATTTTTCCTTCAAAAGGACAATACCAAACGGTTGAAATATAGACTCTCACATGCATATTATGCTTATACCACAGACTACGAAGCGATGCAATTGTTTCTAGGCTTTCTGAAATAGTACAGTTTGTATTTTTTTGTGAAAAAGTTTCACTGCAAGTTGTAATAAATGCTACCGATTTATAACCGGATTCAATTGCTTTGTTTAAACCAATTTTATTTGGTACTAGTGCAGTATAGCGCACTAATGGATTTTTTTTGATTAATCTCGAAACTTCTGGAGCATCTGATAATTGAGGCACCCATTTGGGTGAAACAAAACTTGTTACTTCAATTTCCTGAAGACCGGTAGAAGAAAGCCTATTTATAAGTTCGACCTTTTTTTTCGTCGGAATATTTAGCGGAATACTTTGAAGGCCGTCCCGGGGTGCAACTTCAACAATACGAACTTTTTCCATAATTTGAATTTCCTTTTTATTCTTTAGAGCAATGAATGAATTTATTTTTGTCTCATAGTTTCATTCATCATTACTGGAAGTGTAAGGCTTCTCTTCCTGGACTTTGCCCAGTAATATGTCCCAAAACCGGTAATCAATTCAAAGGCAGTGAACAGAACTAAATTCCTGGCAATACCACTGGTAAAACCGTAGCTATGGAGGCCTACATTTAATAGATTTACACCAAACCAAGCCATCATTACCACAATAATATTCAATATCAAACCAAGGGCAAATCCTTCTGGTTTTACCTTGGCAGTGAGGCGCATATGAATCATCATCACATGCCACATAACAATCAGCAAAGCCCCATTTTCCTTGGGATCCCATCCCCAGAATCTACCCCAGGATTGATCAGCCCAAATTCCTCCTAAAATAGTTCCAAAAAGTGTAAAAAAAAGAGCAACGAGAGTGATTCCGAACATGTTTTTATTGATACTTTTTAACAGAGTCTTATTTTCAGGACTCCGTATCATTTGTATAAGATACAGATGCCCGATAAATCCAGCAACCACTGTTACTCCATAGCCCAGTGTAATGGTGGTAACATGGGTAGCCAACCAGAAATTAGAATTGAGGACTGCCACCAGCATCCCCAACGTATCTCCATCTGCAGCATAACCAAAACCAATATAATGGAAAATAGATCCACTTACTGCTCCAATGAATAATCCTAATCCATCACTGCGAAAATATTCAATTATAACCGCACATACCACAGTGATAAATCCTACAAAGATAACTGACTCGTATAAAGTAGACACCGGAGGTCGCCCCATAATGACCATCCTCAGGTATATACCATAGGTATGATACAAAAGCCCCAGGACAAGTAAGCCCGCGGAAGTTCTCTGTAGAAATTTGGGCTGATGAAACATCCAGCTTAATCCAAGAAAAATAAATGCTAAAAGGTAAAATGCCACGCTGTTATAAAACAGATTTGCTTTATTCACCCAAGTTTCCTTCTTTAGCAAATTGATATCCGGTTTGCCTTTGGCAAGGGATGCAAGTCCTGCCTCATAATCTGTCACCGCTGATATCATTTTGTTTTCATCACCCAAAATGCGTTCAGCCAGATATTCTTCCAAAGCATTGAGGATTTTATCCTGATAGGGTTCACGCGGTCTGCCATCCAATAACTCCCAGGGAGAAAGCCACATCCCGGTCTCATCAAGAGGAGACGGAGGAATTAATTTTAGTGCCTGTGCAAAATCCTCTGAACTGATTTGTCGGAGTGTTAAAAGAATCATATTAAGCTCATTATCAGATTTTGATCGCTCCTCTTCTGGCTTATTCATGACAACATGAAACATCTCGGTTAAAGTGTGGAACTGTTTTACAAGGTGTGCATAACTGACCGCTCTGCCAGATGATGTGTTCAGTTTTTCTGCCAGGAGAGGATCATTGACTTCTATATAGGGTACCAGACAACTCAGGCTATAGGCAATTTCTCTGAACCGTATAGCATTGAAGTATATTTCCAGCAACTGCTGTTCAAAAATGGTACGAGATTCGTCCGGTTTTTTGTGGATTTCACTAATTAATTCCAACTGTTCCTTGAGTCCTGAAAACACCTCATAAAAACTATATTTATGCTTATTTGTCCACTCCAATCTAAGGCTTGCAGTAACCTCAGGATTTCGGATATCGAATATCTTTTTTTTTTCTCCTTTTTCTGGATTGAGTATCAGGTCAAAAATCCAGTCAATGGCAGACAAATTTTCATGTTTCATCGACCGTTTTCCGTAAAATGCCAACAACTGATTCCGTGCATAAGTATCTAGTGGTTTGATCCGTCCTCCATCTTGTATAGGAAAATCTCTCTCATCAAAATCTCTGCTGTATAATGAAGGAAGAAGCACGAAAATGGGAATAAACAATCTTAAACAGAACTTCACGATGGGTTAACCTTTGGATTTTTTCGAAGAAGTTTTGGCAGACTACTCAATAAATGAAGAAGTAGTCCGATGCTCATAACAATACTTGAAATATAAGGGAATAACCTTCCATAATTTTTTACCGCTGCCAGCACTGTTGTATCTCCTTCGAGACCCTCAATAAAGGATGCCTGGAAAAAGGTATAGCCTTTATGACGCAGGGGTTCGTTCATCTCAATCAAAACTCTCCTGGGGATATCATTTTCAACTAAGTTTACTTCTGAACTGTAACTTTTTGCTATGCCTGTTCCAGCATGCAGTACTTTTTTAAAATCCAATAATTCAATTGCAAAGGGAAGATATGTTCGTTTTCTCCGAATGATAAATTCATAATTCTGATTATTTATGACCGCAGTTTGTGACACAGATTGTCCAAAGAAGACACCATAAATTCCATCGATACTGGAGCCAGAATTTGTAATCCTATAAGTTATTCCGGGACGATTTCGGTTATTTTCCTTTTCCGGCTTTAATTCACTCAACATGAAATTTTTTAACATACCCCTATATTGGATTCCTGCGGGTGCAGTACGCTTCAAGGGTTCACAATTTCTAAGATAGCTCATAATTTCAATATTAAAATTCAGGTTTTCATGGGATAAGATATTTCCCTTTCCCAATATGGGCTGATCGAAAACTGTATATTCATCCAGGGTTTCATTTGAAGTATTAATAACAGTCAGCTCCATATCATGATAGTCATCCACATGATTTGATTGAGCCCCTTCTTCAATTATCATGTTCCCCTCAGAACTGAATATCGCTGTTAGCCCTCCACCTATAAGTAGGAGAAGTGCTCCAATATGCATAATAAGAACACCCATTTTTTTAATTTTCCACAGATTATGTTTAAATAAAACCATGAATGTGAGATTTACCAGCATAATAACCATGGTGATTCTACCCCCCGGAGCGGGAATGATATTGCCCAACCAGGTAATGTTAGCCGAAAAATATTTCTGCTGAGAAGCATAGAGTCCAATATCCCGCTGGGCAAGAGTGCCCAGAACAACCAAAACCATAAGCCAAATTAACGTGTAGACAAAAATCTTGGGATTGCCTATTGTTTTAATGATCTGTTTCATTGATTACTATTATCACGTTTCATAGATGAACAGAAAGCTTTAAAATCTTTTTCTAACTCTACTATGCCGTCTGCACTGGTAATCAGTTTAATGAATAGGACACTAGACTCTAAAGAAAAAATAGCCGTAAGAAAAGCCGACTCCTTTTTACCAAGATTGATCAGCCGGAACAACTGATAATTTCCAAGTTCACTCACCCCGTTTTCTGCTTCAGCTTCAATCTCAAACCTGGATAAGGGGCCTAGGCCGATCTGTCCACGCCAACGGTTTACATTAGCTTCGAGACCCCCTCCTTCACCCCCAAGCTGGATAATGGACAACTCCCCCATACCACCGGAATAGGGAATCTCAAAGCTCGCCAGCCTCATTGAAGAACCCCTGGAAGGGATCCATGAACCGGGTTTTTTCCAGATGAAACCTGATGGTTTGATTTTTACCTCTTTGATTTGATGAGGGTTGTTACTCTCCTTGATTTTTGGCAAGCGATATGTCCGGACATGATCACCCGTGTCACAGGACAGTAACACTATAGCCAGTAAAATAAGAGGGGTCCGATTTTTTATCATGGTAGAATTTTGGTTTGAATAAGGAGGTAAATTTAGCGGGGTTTTTTAATCCCACACACTACAAATTGATTCCATACCCACTCCAGACGTAAATTCTGGAGATGAAAAGACTTTTCGTTACAGCATAGTCATTTGTGTAGTCATGTAAGGAATAACCAGATTATACTTTACCAAACTTTCAACAAAAGATCGTGCCAAAACTAGGGAATCAATCCTTGTTAAATAGATTATTTTATATCCATTTTATCATGAGCTTGCTGTTTAGTTCAGGAGAAGAAAAATCAGAAGTTCTGACCACATCAGTATCATTCTCTGGTATTGAATTCGAAGTTGTAATAAACGGCATATCCAACAACCACTACATTTGGCTGCACGGTGATGAAAGAACCGCAAACATGGCTTTATGGCATCATTTGAATCATTATGATGGAACTGCATTTCTGATAAAAAGCGATGAGCGGGAGGTGGTTTATCAAAACACCAAGATTGATCCAAATCGAATATTCTCCAGATCAGGTTCACGCAGAGCTCTAAAAAAATTCAGGGCGAAATGGGCACCTGGGAAATTCAACGAAGCTCTGGATGAACTGGACCAAAATCGTGAACAATTTCTTACTATCCTTTTTCCAGATTCAGGAGGTATTTTGATCGCAGTTCACAACAATTTTCGTGGGTATAACTTAAAATCCGAGTTGGAAAACTGTACCAAAGTTTCTTTAAATCCAAAAGAAAATCCTCGTGACTTTATCATATGTACTGATCCTGACGACTTCGACAAATTATCTGTGGGTCATTTTAATGTACTTTTACAGGATCAGCCCCCTAAAGAAGATGACGGCAGTCTGTCTTGGGCTGCGCTTCGGAATGGGATTCGCTATGTTAATATTGAAACAAGGTTAGGCTGGTTATCACAGCAGAAAAAAATGCTGGAGTTTATTGAGAAACGTTTAAACTGATTGGTAGGTCTGACCGATCCAAAAATTTACCAAATTGCTCTCTTTTTTCTGAAAATAACATTTACTTTTTTAAACTAATATCTACTTCATTCATTGACAGTTGAGCTGAAACCATACACTACTGATGGGTTTGAGTGACCGTAAAATGACAGAAGGAAAGGCACTCTTATAAAAATGGAGGATCTGAAGTTCTTTCTTGTTCTTTCATTGATAAAAACTGAAGTTTTTTCACCAACTCTTTTATGATTGATAGATTTCTGCTGATTAATTCATCAACCATAGCTGCTGTAATTTTATCAGCAGAAGACTGCGAATTATCAGAAATTATTTTCATACAGTGAATAATTTCTCTTGTTGAAAAGGATTCTGCTGCAGAAAAAAATCCAGATGCTTCCATTTCTACAACATTATCATCTGGATAATTAAAGTCAGGTTTTTCAACTGTTTTAACAGAGGCCGTTAAACATGGTGGATCGAATACCAGTTGGGAAAACCAAGTCTTTCCCATCGAAAAATCGGTAATCTTGTGTGCTAAAATGGCTTTTCCTAGTGGCAAATTATCGTGACCGCCAATTCCTATATTCAACCACGCGGTGCCCATATCTGCTCCCGAAGCTAAGGCAAGGTGTTTTGTTGCCCTTGAGGAAGCAGATGATCCAATACCTGAAATAATAAGCCAAATCGAATGGTTTTGATTAGAATAGAGTTTGAATAAGGTTGATTCACTTTTACTGAGATTAAAATGAGTGATTATTGGTTTTGCTTCACAGAAAAGAGCAACCACAAAATTTATTTTCCCAATCACTGTAAAAATTCTGAATATTGTTCTTTAAATTTTTTGACTTCCTTTATGTTGCCCCGCTTTTGAGCTCCCTGAATAAAAATATATATTTTTTCCATCAGCATTTTTTTCGCTGCATTTTCATCCAAATCTGAAAGTACTCTTGAAGATATGATTTTCTCCAGGGACTTAATTCGGAATCGGTCCATACCCCAATATTTTTTGGAAAGCTGATCCTCATGACCCCCATATTTGATAAGTAACGGTTCCTCGATATATAACACTGAATTCCGTGCAGTAATTCGGAGCCACAAATCGTAATCTTCACACACGGGAAGAGAGTAATCAAATAATCCGATCTCTCTAAAAATACTTTTGTGAATTATCACACTAGATGGAGAAATACAACACAATGGCAGACACTTTTGAAAAATCGATCCGCCAAATTTTTCGTGTTTCTTTTTAGGATTAACCCTTTTTCCATTCCGAATCCAGATTTCGTTTGTATGACATATTTTTATTTCGGGATTTTCATAAAGCACTTTCATTTGGATTTCTAGTTTTTCCGGGAGCCATTCATCATCTGAATCAAGAAATGCAATCCAGTCGCCAGATGCACGTTTTATCCCCACATTTCTAGCACTGCTTACACCATTATTTTGTTGCTGAATAAACACAATCTCCGGATACTCCGAAGTCATCAAAGCTGAGGTTTCATCGGTGGATCCATCATCCACAACGATAATTTCCTTTGGTGAGCAGGATTGACATAAAATTGAATCAAGAGCCCTGGGAAGCTGATGGACGCGATTGTACGTAGGAACGATGACGGAGATCCTTGCATAGCTCACTCTACTCACTTCTCCACAATAATTGGTTGTTTACCAAAAAGCCTTGCAACACTATTGTGATAAGAAAAGGTTTTACTGTCTTTTTCACCTATCCACATATTTTTTAATAGTAATATTAAAGTAAACTGATGTTATGAATGTAAGTTTAAGGATACTTTTTAACCTTCCTTCTTTTCTTTTTTGTAACAAATTTAAAAGTAATTTTAGTAAGTGAACAAACAAAGCTATATCGAACCAGAATATATCCAAATCCCTGAAGGTAGTTTTCTTATGGGAAGTAAAAACGGTTCACCAAATGAAGCACCTATCCATACTGTTTGGGTTAATTCTTTTGCAATTGGTAAATATCCGGTAACAAACAGAGAGTATGCATTATTCATAAAAATGAAAGTATATCCTCCTCCTCCATTTTGGAATAAACCAAATTTTTCAACCCCGGATCATCCTGTAGTTGGTACCAGTTGGTACGATGCAATCACATATTGTAATTGGTTAAAAGGGTTAACGGAAAAACCTTACCGTTTACCAACTGAAGCAGAACGGGAAAAAGCGGCACGAGGCGGTATGAAAGGATGTGAATATTCCTGGGGAAATAAACTCCCTGGGAACCATTTGGGAGGACGAAATGCTTATCTTACCATCAAGGGAACTGAAGGAAAAAATGGTTATAACCTTTACAATATGTCAGAGGGTATCCATGAATGGTGCGCAGATTGGTATGATCCAAATTACTATGATATCTCTCCAAACCAAAATCCAAATGGTCCCAAGCGTGGTGCCCGCCGTGTGGCAAGGGGAGGATCATGGCGGCACCTAATCCGCTTCACGCGTTGTGCCGCACGGAGTAGTCTTCCTCCTGAAAAACAGTTCAGTGATTTCGGTTTTCGCTGTGCAATGAATATCTATTAAACAGAAGAAAAATTAGTCATCTTCTTCTTCACAATGAGCGTGGACATCTGATTTTATGGGTTTTAGATGAACATGTTCATTAGGTATAAAAAAACTTGCCAAAACTTCAATAAAACCTCCCACAAAAGCAATCCCCGCTGTCATATAGGCCTCTTCATAAATTGCCGAAATCAATTCAATTAAATGAATTGCGCTATGGAATCGAAGACCCCATCTTAAGATACCTAAAAAATATTTTTTTATAATCATCTTGAACTATATTATTCTCTAAGTCTCAAAATATTTTAATACCGCTATATTCAATGTTAATAGAAATTTCTCATT
>NYYF01000050.1 GCA_002686675.1 Fidelibacterota bacterium | reverse complement strand
TTTAGCAATGGAATCTACTCTAATAGCCCACGGGATGCCCTATCCGGAAAACAAAGAGTTTGCCTTAGCCGCTATAAATATTGCCCAGGAGCTCCACGTTGTTCCCGCCATTATTGCTATACTCGATGGAACTGTTCATATAGGAATACAGGAAGACCAACTTGTTCGCCTTTCAGTGGAAAAAAACATTGTGAAAACATCCGTTCAAAATATCAGTTATGTTTTAAGCACAAAACAATCGGGGGCTACCACTGTTTCGGCAACTGCTCATTTTGCACGCCTAACAGGAATACACGTTATACCAACTGGTGGAATTGGCGGTGTGCATCGCGGAGCGGAAAACACATTCGATGTCTCCCAGGACATTACAGAGCTTAGCAAAACATCTGTTGTTGTCGTTTCCTCTGGAGCTAAGGCCATTCTTGATATTCCAAAAACCCTTGAAGCTCTTGAAACGGCATCTGTTCCGATTATCGGATACAGAACAAACAATTTTCCTGCATTTTATTCACAGTTTTCCGGATGTCCTATAGAAACACGACTCGATTCTGCTGTTGAAATTGCTTCTCTGTTCCGTTTGCATCGCAACCTTGGAATGTCCTCTGGAATCCTTGTCGCAAACCCCGTACAAAAAGAACATGAAATTCCTAAAAGAGAAATGGATGGCTATGTTGACGAAGCGCTCAAAGAGTGTGATAAAAACAATATAACAGGAAAAGAAATTACACCGTTTCTCCTGAATTATATTGTCGAAATAACGGAGGGACGAAGTCTAAAAACAAATATTTCTCTTGCGCTGAACAATGTCCGGATCGGGTCCAAAATTGCATCTGCCATCTCGCTCCAATAAGAACAGATCTGAAATATATAATCACACATCAGAAGGAGTCCTTGTTAACTCTCCTCTCCTTTTGGTGTTTATAATTTGAGCTTGATTTATAAATTTAACGATTGGAGATCTATATTAATTAAATTTTGACAAACAGAAGTAATAAACCTGCTGCCCTCTGCACCATCAATAAGCCTGTGGTCAAATCCCAGCGAAACCATCATCATGTTTCGTATACCTATTTCGTCTCCTTTGTCCGTCGAAATAACAACTGGTTTTTTCTTTATAGTACCAACACCAAGAATTCCAACATTTGGTTGATTAATAATTGGTGTTCCGGAAATCACATCAAAAACACCGAAATTTGTTATTGTGAATGTTGAGTCCTGCAGTTCTTCCGGGGAAATTTCTTTTTCTCTGGTTCGTTTGACTAAGTCCTGTAACTTGTGCGCCAGCTGTAAAAAATCCAGTTTTTCACAATTGGCCAACACAGGAACCATAAGGCCTTCTCCCAGTGCTACGGCAATTCCAATATTTACATTTTTCTTTCGAACTATTGTGGTCCCTTCCAGGGAACTGTTCATATCTTTGCTACTTAAAAGAGCTTGGACGCAGCCAGAAACAATGAACGGTGTATAGGTTAAAGAAAACCCCTCTTTTTCCTTAAACCGGTCTCCATTCTTAGAAATATATTTTACGATGTGGGTCATATCAACTTCCGAAAAAACATACACATGGGCAGAGGAGTCCACACTTTTTCGCATGTGTTCTGCAATAATTTTTCGCATGTGATCCATTTCTACGCGCTCATCAACCAGCGCACCTGGACTAACCGTGTCCCCGCTTGTTTTAGGGGTGGTTAGTGGGGGCGGTTCTTTAGGGCCTTTTGATTTGATATAGGTCAAAATATCCTGTTTTGTCACCCGATTATTTGATCCCGAACCGGAAACATTGTTCAATTCATCAAAACCAATCCCTTCTTTTGTTGCAATTTTTCTTACAATGGAAGTAAAAAACCTTCCTTTTGAAAATAATTGAGAGGAAGAACTCTTTTTCTGGAAACCCTCTTTTGCCGACTGGCTGACAATTTGTTTTTCCTCCAGAAGCTTTTCTGGGGCAGGTGAAGAACCTTTTTCTTCTTCTGTTTTTTTGTCCTTATCTGAATCAATTTGAGCGATGACCTTGCCAACTTCTATCACCTCGTTTGGTGCAGCCAAAAGTTTCACGACCTTCCCCGCGACCGGGGATGGAATTTCCGAATCCACCTTGTCTGTTCCAATTTCAAGCAAAACCTCATCCACCTCAATACTTTCGCCTACTTTTTTCTTCCATTCTAAAATAGTACCTTCTATTATAGATTCTCCCATTTTAGGCATGACTATATCTATGACCATTTTAATACTCCATTAATTCTGTTATTGCTGAAACTATATCAGAGGTTTGGGGTAATACCTTTTCTTCCAAATACCAATTAAAGGGTATTGGGACATCTTTCGCAGCAACTCTTTTTATCGGCCCATCTAACAACTCAAAAAAATCTTGTGAAATAATTGCTGCGATTTCTGCCCCCGGGCCATTGGTAATGTTGTCTTCATAAACGATCAGAACCCTCCCTGTTTTTTCCAAGGAGGTTCCGATAGTTTCCGTGTCCAGAGGGTTTAGTGTCCGTAAATCAATTATTTCTATCGCACCAGGCCCGGAAGCCACTTCTTTTACTGCTTCAATTGCTTTTTGCACCATGGCACCCCAGGTGATAATGGTCAATCTGTTTCCTTCCTGAACTATGCGCGCTTTCCCAAATGGTATAAGAAAATTTTTATCCGGTTCTGGTGTACTGCAATATCCCTGACGGTATAAGCCTTTATGTTCCATAAAAAGCACCGGGTCGCTCATCCGGCATGCTGATTTCAAAAGTCCTTTAGCGTCGGAAGCAGTTGATGGATATGCAATATAAATACCCGGCAAATGAAGGAAAAACCCATCAATAGACTGGCTATGACAAAGAGAACCGTGTATATAACCACCAACTGGAACGCGGATAACCAAAGGACAGGTCCACTTATTGTTCGAACGATAGCGCATCGTGGCAACTTCATTTCGGATTTGCATCATTCCTGTCCAGATATAATCACCAAACTGAATTTCAACTACAGGCTTCCAGCCAGCGACAGCCATGCCTACAGCAGTACCGATTATAGAAGATTCCGCTAAGGGTGCGTTGAAAACACGATCTTTCCCGTGGGTATCTGAAAGGCCTTTTGTTGCAGTGAAAACTCCTCCCTTAGGATCAGCAACATCCTGACCATATATAACCATTTTTTCGTTTTGGATCATTTCTTCATTTAATGCATGGTTAATTGCATCTACCATGACTATTCTGTCTGAAATGGTTTTTTCTGTGAAATTTCCTTTTAAGTTTTGCCCGGAATATACGTGGTCAAAAGCAGTCTCTTTGTCCGGATGGGGCTGCTCTAATGCCCAAACGGCGTCTTTATCTGTCTGTTTTTTCGTGTCCTCATCAATTTCTCTAAATTCATTTAATTTAATAATTCCGCTCTCAATACACGACTTTTCGAATTTCTTAATAGGGTCTTTTCCCCTCTCCTCATTTAAGTCTTTTTCTAAACGATATTTTCTCTGGTCATCAGACGATGAATGTGCTAATAATCGCACAACATGGCTGACAACAACAGAGGGGCCTTTCCCTTCACGAGCCCTATTGGCAGCTTTTTCAAAAGCTAAGTGGGTTTCAAAGAAATCGGTACCATCCACTTCAAACCGTTTTAGGTTTTTATAGCCACTCGTTATTTTGTACACAGAATTTCCGGATATTTGTTCCGAAATATGTACGCTAATAGCATACTTATTGTCCTCAACATGAAAAAGAACCGGCAGCTTGTCCCTGCTTGACCAATTCAAAGCCTCATGAAAATCCCCTTGGCTGACTGTTCCCTCCCCGCACGACACATACACAATTTCTTTTGTTTTCTCCCATTTTCTGGTCATTGCACACCCAACCGCTTGAAGCAGTTGTGTCCCCGTCGGGCTGGATTGACTAACAATCCGCAAATCCTTATGTCCGTAATGTTGAGGCATTTGTCGGCCTCCAGAGTTTGGATCATCTTTTCGGGCTAAAAAACTTAATAATTGTTCTCGTGGTGTCATGCCTAAACCGAGACAAAAAGCAGCGTCCCTATAATAAGGATATGACCAGTCCTGTCTTGGGGTTAAAGTTTGAGAAGCTGCTAGTTGAGCAGCTTCATGTCCGGAACATCCAATATGGAAAAAACCTTTTCCCTGTTTTAATAATGTTAGCATTTTTGTGTCCAAATGTCTACCCATTATCATTTTTTGATATATGGAAAGAAGGTCCGTTTTCGAAAAATTATAAAATCTTTTCATCAATTTACCTAAAGCCATTTACAGCACCCTATGTCAGCGATGATATGTCCGCATGATTTTGCCCTACAAAAAAGTTAAAATATGTTTACCTTACAATAATTTACAGGTTTTTAATGTTTGTGTACAATTCTCATATATGAAGGAACAAACCACCCCTCCTTTAAAGCAATTCACCTTGCCACAAGTAAATATAAACCACAGTATAGAAATCAACACATTTAGACAAGCCCTAAAAGAAGAGTTGTGTGTTTTTCTTTTGGGTCCTTTTTAAAACTCAATAATAATTCCACCAATGGTCAGCCGTTTATATTGATGTGCCATTTCTGTTGTTCCATCTTCCAAATACATTTTTTCCCATTCATTGCTTCTGTTAAATATATTTTGAAGGTCAATAAATGTTATAATATTTATCTTATTAAAGTTAAACCTTCTTAGAATCATAATGTCAAGCCTGCTATAATAATTATATCTTTCTGTGTTCCAGTCTTCATCGTAGGACCACCTTCTATATGTTGGCTCATAGTGTCTTTTTGTGTGGGGTCTTCCCCCCAGATAACTATATCTAAAGCTTATTTCAAGAATATCCGAGGGCATTATTGGTAAGTAAAGTAAGTTTTTTAAGATTCTATCCGCGCGCAGTGCATTATACCAATTATATTTTCTAAACCTAAGCTTGTATCCCCCTATAAATGTTAAAACCTGGCCATAGTCATGTTTTCGGGCATATGATCCGTCTTTCCCCTCTCTGGGATCCTCTGATACCGATCTGGAGTTTGAATAACTAAGGGTTGTATACCAGTTGTTTGAGTATTTCTTCTGAAGAAAAAATTCAATACCTTTTGAATTTCCACGCCCAACATCATCAAAACCCATCCGGCTATCAAAAAGATCCGGGGTCAGTGCTGCATAATATACAGGCGTATTATAATATTCCTTATTATATATTTCTAATGTAGCTCTGATATCCTCCGAAAAATATCTTTCTAATCCTAAAATTACCTGCTCTGTGTGAGAGCTCTTTAATACAGACCCACCTTGTTCAATATTAAAAGGATTAAGAAGCATCCAATATGACGGGGCTTGATAGTATTTTCCATATGCGAGATTGATCAGGGTGGTCGGGCTAGTGTTGTATGATATACCAACGCGGGGTGATAACTGGTTTGTATTATTAAATGGAATATTATTGTAATGGGTTCCAAGTGTTAGCTTTGTTTTTTCAAACAGGTTGAATTTAAATTGAAAATATGCTGAATATTTTTGAAGGCTTCCGATTGAATTATGGTTTAATCCTGGATTAATACCACTAACAGAGAGTGGGTTGTCATCATATACACCAACAATGGGGTTTAACGACCTCTCGCTTTCTTCATCACTTAACCAGTTAAAATAATCTCCATTACTGGTGAAATATTTTTGGGGTTCTACGTTTTCTAAAGAACCATACCATACCTTGGCGCTGTCTGTCCATTCATTATATTGATCTACTGATGAAAAACCTAAATTATAGTTGTTCAAATTTTTATTATAATAATAATATATATATAATGTATCCTCATCAAACCTTTCATTCATTGAATAGGCGCCCTCTTTAATATTAAACCCGGCGCTAACAGTAACTTTTTCTGTTGGTTTATAAACAGCCTGACCCTTTAAATAGCTGTCTTCCTCAATATTATTTCTGCTCATATATATGTTTTTGTTTCCATTGACTATATTATAAATGTCGTTGTTCCATTCTGAGCTGCTTTTCGCCAGTGTTAATTGGTAATAGCCCTTGCTCGATAACAATGATTTATAGGTTAGTCCATAGGTTGCTTGATTGCCATGATGATCAATACGGTCCGCGTTCGGAAGGTCTGGGCGGCTCTCATCATCAACCTTAACGATGTCATCTCCTGTAATAAAATTAAACGTGAGCTTCTCTTTGGGGTTAATATAATAAACAAGCTTTGTCTGGCCGTTCCAGTATTCAGGAATCGCTACGAGTCCTGCGCTTTTAATAACATATTTTAAAAATGATTTTTTATAGGAGCCCATATATGAAACCTTATTCTTCATCATAGGTCCCTCCACTGTAAGGCCAAGTCCTGCCATGTTTGCTTCGGCCTTAATCTCGTGACTCTGTTTATTCCCCTCCCTTAGGGTTACGTCCATAACTGATGACTGTTTATCGCCATATTTTGCTGGGAAGCCCCCAGCAAAAAAATCGATTTTATCGATAAAATCAGAATTAATCAAATTAATAGGCCCTCCACCAGCGCCGGGCCTGCCAAAATGATTGGGGTTTGGAATCTCCAAGTTGTCCATAATAAACAAATTTTCGCCTTCAGAACCACCGCGAACGATTAGTTCGTTGCTCTGGTCGCTCTCCGAAACAACACCTGGAAGTGCCTGCATCATCATCTGGATATCATAGACGCCAACAGGATCAGAACGAATTTCTTCATAGTCCATTGATCTGTTGCTAACTACAGCATCCTGCGTTTTTTCAAAATATCCACCACTAACAAATACGGTCTCTCCTTCTATTACAGATTTCTCCATATAAAAGTTTAATTGCGTAAGCTTGTTTGAATTGATATTGATATTAGGCCTTACTATGCCTGAATATCCTATCATGCTTGCCTGAACCGTATAGCTTCCAACTGGAATATTGTTCATAATAAAGTTCCCACTTTGATCAGATGCGGTGCCCTGCCCTGTTTTCATTATAATAAAATTAGCCCCCACAAGGGGCTGGTGTGTTTCTTTGTCAACGATGCTTCCGGCCACTCTTCCGTGATGCTGGGAATAGGAAAAGCTTATTATTACAATAAGTGATAAAAATTTATAAAGCATGCAATGTGTGGCTGTGGGTCTAATATTATTGTGTATAAAAATAACCAAAAAGAATCATCATTTCATCAGTACTTAAAAACCCAAAATCTAGGGCTTCATCGGTCCAATTATAGTATGTCGCCCTGAGTTTCAAGCCTTCCTCTGGAAATAATTCTATAGCACCATAAAGATAGCTCTCTCCATAATAATTTATAGGCGGGTGCTCCCAATCGTCATTATAATAAATTAATGAATCTGTTGTTGTTGGGTCTTTATCTATAAAAAACACTTCAAACTCTAACATCTTTTCGTGGGCGTGGGAAAATAATTGAAAAATATTGATTTTATCAATGGTTGTAATGCTTAAGGGGTCCAGTCCGTTCTCTATTAAAATATCTTCAAACATAAATATTTTTTCAATCGTAGTAGTATCATTTGGTGCAAGAAATAATTCTTCAATTACATTCAATTGTAATATTTCTGCTATATGTTCCGGCTCTGCATCTGCAAAATGTAGATTTGTAAAAACCTCCCCCTGAATAATAACATCAGAATAATTAAGGTAGTGTGGGTTTTGATCAATGGCGGCATTAGCAGGAATTCGTAAAGCAACATTGTCTGGAAAGGTTACATCTAGCTGGGGCCATTGTGTTCCGGTAAAAAAGACTTGGTGTGCCATTATAGATAAAACAGACTCGTTATAGCTCCCGTCAGGATTTCTTAAATGTCTCTCTGTGCTGTCTTCTATTGAAACCCAAAAATCTTCAGGATATGTATAAAGAATAAAGTGATGACTGCCTGAGCGCATTTCAATTTCCACCCGGTTTATATATTTCACTTCATTAAT
>NYYF01000049.1 GCA_002686675.1 Fidelibacterota bacterium | reverse complement strand
GAAGTGCTGGTGAGCGGTTTGGAACAGGTTCAATTGTTTTTTGCTAGTGAGATTCGTACCGATTCCATTCCGCAGGATGGTTCGGTCAACGTATCACCGTTGATGTTTAGTTCCAATAGCTCTTCCCTGATGAGCGGATATTTTAACCTTCATCCCGATCCGAAAACAAATCCGGCTATGGTGAACTTAAATCAGCCAAAGAAATTATTGAGTGCCCGGTCTGAACGCAGTTCATCAGAATCTGGACTCTTAAGTCAAATGATTCTGGTAAGTGATTCCCGGTTCCTGGCAGATGACGGAGGTGGGGCATCTCCAGAAAATCACATTTTTGTAATGAATGCTGTGGATTTTTTACTTGGTGACCGGGAATTAATTGCACTCCGATCACGGGAAATTACAAACCGACCATTAGCAGAAATTGAAGACAGTGCAAAAGTCTGGTGGAAATGGTTTAATATTGTTCTGCCTACAGTTTTGGTTGTGGGTTTTGGATTTTTCCGTTTGAGAAGGGGCAAGGGAAGATCAAGAATTCTGGAGGATATTTATGGCTAAGCAGACTCGGATTATCGTAGCTATCCTTGGGGTTGTATTAGTTTTGTTCTTCATAAATCATCAATCCCAAAAGAAATATACAGTTCAAACTAAAACAGTCGTTTCCGATGGGAAAGATGAAATTCGCCGATTTGTTGTCCAGAAGGAAGGCCAGGAGATTGAACTGGTGCGCAGTGATACAAGCTGGGTCATCTCTGGGCACGATTCTCTTTCAGTAAAATTATCCAGTTTAGAAAGTTTTTTCGATGATATCCTGCAATTAAGTAAGGAATCAGATCCTATATCAAAAAACCCGGATAATTGGAGTAAATATTCAGTGAGTGACTCCACAGGTACACATTTATTTCTTTATAACTCGAATGATAAAGAATTGGGTCATTATATATTTGGGAGAACAAAAACGAATTTCGGGAAAAATACAATCCGCATGGAGGATGATCCAAATGTGTATTTAACCGATAAAAATATCTTATTTCGTTTACAGACTCGTCCCACCTACTGGGGAGAAAAACCCAAACCACCCGAGGAAAATGAACCGGAAGAGTCCATACCTGCTTTTCCGGAGTGATCTATACTAGACCCTGGATCTGATTACTGTAGGAGCGCTGTACAAACTGGAATAGTGCTTGATCCCGTTTATGTATTTTGAACTGGGTTTGATGGCCATTGAACCAGCAAAATAATATCTGCAGGCTGTATTTATCAGCTATGATACCGTCAGGTGCAATTGGGTGGAGATATTCATGCTGAAGGGTTTGTGCAGGCCAGGAAGATGGTGTTGTTGCAGTAAGTCTACAGATTGATTCCTCTGGATAAATTGAAGAAATCTTCAGCAATAAAAGAGGAGAGCGATAATCTCGAGATTGAAGAAATAAATAAAATATTGTTAACAAATAACTATAATATTTTTGATATAATAAGTTGTAATCTTATAGATATATGATTTATGTTATTGGAAATTTCAAGATGGAGTTATGAATAAGGTCAACTGGAAACTATCAATTGATGATCTTGACGAAAAAGATGCAACAAAAGTCATCAAGAGATATATACAGAGAGAGGAATTAAAACCCTATCAGGCGGAGCTGATTAAGATGCAAAGGCACCTTGAAAATATGGGGAAAAAGATGATTGTCACTTTTGACGGGCGAGATGCATCTGGCAAGGGCGGCACCATCAGGCGGGTGGCATTATTCATGAATGTGAGGCGTTACCGGGTTGTAGCCCTTGGCAAGCCCAACAAACGCCAGAGAAATGAGCTTTACATAAAGCGTTATATTGAACAGTTTCCACAGGCTGGAGAAATCGTCATGTTTGACCGTAGCTGGTACAACCGGGCAATGGTGGAGTCGGTCATGGGCTTCTGTACTCCTAAGCAATATAAAAGTTTCCTGAAGAATATTAACAGCTATGAGGCCAATTTCTTTGAAGATGGGAAAACGATCCTGCTTAAACTGTACTTTTCAGTTTCCAAGGCTGAACAAAAGCGAAGATTTGACAGGCGTAAAAACGATCCTCTACGGAAATGGAAATTGAGTGAAGTAGATTTACAGGCTCAGGAATTATGGGATGAATTCACGATCAAAAAATATAAAATGCTTAAAAAGACTTCCACAGATCTTGCGCCTTGGTGGATAATTCGATCGAATGACAAACATCTGGCACGCAAAGAAACAATAAAACTGATCCTAAACTCGGTTCCATACCACGGGAGAAGCCGCACATTGGATATGGAGGTCGACCCCCAAATTGTCAGACCAGCCGATAAGGAATTGAAAATTATGAAAAAGAAAAAAAGAAAATATGGGAAGTTTACCAGTTGATTTTTTTACAAATTAAACTTAGGATTAGAGTTTATTTAGAGAGTATTACTACTATGGGTAAAACTACAAAAAAGTCCATGACCAGTCGTGCATCAGCAAATAAAACAACTACTGGCACATCAAGATTAAGTTTTCTAAATGCAGGGTCCTTGAGAATCTGAATAAAAAACAAATGAGGTATTAGCTATGGGTGACAAAAATGATTTTAAGAAAAAATATAATAAAATGATTGAAGAGTTACAGGTAGAACTTGTGTACATGCAGGACTGGGTCATTGAAAATGGGAAAAAAATAGTCATCGTCTTTGAAGGTCGAGATGCAGCTGGAAAAGGTGGAACCATAAAGAGGATAACAGAAAACCTAAACCCCAGAAGCTGTAGAGTTGCCGCACTAGCAAAGCCATCAGACCGTGAAAAGACTCAGTGGTATTTTCAGAGATACATATCACATTTGCCCTCCGCCGGAGAGATAGTATTGTTTGATCGTAGCTGGTACAATCGGGCCGGAGTTGAACGGGTAATGGGATTTTGCAGTGATAAAGAGTATATCGAATTTTTACAGACTGCTCCTGAATTTGAGCGTATGCTCATAAGATCTGATATTATTCTTTTAAAGTATTGGTTTTCTGTAAGTGCCGGGGAACAAATAAAACGGTTTCAAGGAAGAATTACCGATCCAACAAAGGTCTGGAAGTTGAGTCCCATGGATGTTGAATCCATAAATCGCTGGGAAGACTACTCTGAAGCTAAAGATAATATGATGGAACATACAGATACGGACATATGTCCCTGGTATATTGTAGAGTCTGATGTGAAAAAGAAAGCACGTGTTAATTGTATCAGTCACATATTGAGTAAGATTTCATACACAGACATTGATCATCCTGTTGTAAAGCTCCCTGAAAGGACTCCCGAAGAAGAGTATGAGAGGCCAGACCGTTCAAACTATAACTACGTACCGGAAAAGCTGTAAATATACTTAAACTAATTTTATAGTGATCGTGGCGGCTATACGATCCAGACCACTTTACAAGTAATCATTCGCGTGGTCCTGGGATTCAACAAGATATTCTTTATAGGGGGAAAGATATTCTGATTTGTATGCAGAGATCAAGTGAAGATGTAACTGGATTTCACGGAGTTCACCTGCTAGACGAAAAGATTCTAAAAACAGATGAAAATGTTCTTTTTTTCTAAATTCACCCTGACTGCCAATTTCCATTATTGCGAGGATAGTTCTCACTCGTTTTGTAAAAATCCGCAGCTGGTGCATAACCTCAACCCTTGTTGGTTTACTGTATTCGTAAAATGTATGCGGAAAGCAGCTGGTTATTATAATTCTCAATTAATTTGTTTTGGAGTATGTGCAGACATTTTCTTCCTTGGTATTGCTTACCGCCTTGTCATAGAAAATTATTTCAGCGCTTTTGGAAGTTGTAGCCAGGCTAATTTCCCTTCACCAAAGTGAACATCTTTCCAGCTGGTCACTGCAAAATCAATTTTTGCCATGGCTGCGGTAGGGAACCGAATGTTACTGCCATGGGTAGCCATGGAAATAAACATAGAAAAGTTAGGTTCATGACCAGCCAGGCAGATGATGTTCAATGCGTCATCCTTCTCATGAATCAGGTGTAACAAGACGTTCGGGGATCCACCGTAAATAGTGGGATCTAGTTCTAGGGGACAGGTCCAGTCTCCTGCATCCATGGCGAGGCCAACGGTGGTTTTAGCTCGAATGGCGGTGGACGAAACAGCGAGATCAGGTAGTTGCCCAAGTTCTGATAGAAAGACCCCCATCTTTTTGGCGGCTTTGATCCCGCGCTTTGCCAATGGGCGGTTGTGGTCAACATCGTATTCGGCATACCAGTCTGATTTCCCGTGACGAAAAAAGATAATGGATTTCATAAATTAGTAGCTGAATTTGTCCACTGCAATTACCTTAAAATACAGGCTTACGCTTCCTCAATCACCAAGAGAGTGGATGCAATCAACTCTATAAAGGTATTGATCTGCTTCAACATATCCATCAGTTCCACGTGGAGCTGATGGGTAGCTACAGATACAGATACATTACCGCTGACCCGCTTGAAATGTTCCAGACGGTACTTTTCTTCCAGACCTTTGTACTTCTTTCCCTTTTTCATAATTTTGGTTGCCTTGCCACGGTCATACTTGGCAAAATATTTGTTCAAACGTTTAATCTGCTTGAGCAATTTGGTGTGGTATACCAGAATTTCCTCCTGCCCTGCATCTGAAAAGCCTTCATCAAGGCTATCTTTTTGACCTATTAAATTCTCAATTTTTAGTTTCACCGTATCATTAATAGAATTAAGGTAATTGGTTGCAGATACAAGGGCAAATACCTCTCGGGACTGGTGACTGGTGAGATCTTGCTGGCTGATCTTTATAAGATAGTTTGAAATATTTTCATTCAGATACTTAATCTTTTCTAGGCGTTGGTGCAAACCGGTTATAAGGTTCAGTTCTGGATTTTCCACATCATTTTGATCCTTATCCGTAATAAAGGGGGAAACCAACGACCCAACAACCCGTTCTGTTAAGCCAACCACACCGCTGATTTCAGCCTGAGCATTATTTATAGCTGCTGTTGGATAGGACAGTACTTTTTCATCCAGATTCAGAATAGCTGGTTTCTCAATATTCCGCAGTTTTTCCTTATCCGGAAAATAACGGATAATGGTTTTGGAAATGAATGGTGCAAAGGGAATAAAGAGTAGGGTGGATACGATATTAAAAATGGTGTGGGCATTAGCAATTTGACGAGGGACATTATCTGTGGTCTGGGCCACAAGGTCAGCAAATACCGGTATCCAGAAACAGAATACCAATACACCGATCGTATTAAATAGGACATGACCAATAGCCACTCGCTTTGCATCTCGGGTAGCCTTCAAACCTGCCAGGAGTGCAGTTATGCAGGTACCTATATTTGCACCAAATATCAGCGGTATGCCCGCTTCCAGTGTTATGGATCCACTACTGGCCAGGGTAATGACAATGCCTGTGGTGGCACTACTGCTCTGGATCAGTGCTGTAAATATAGCACCAGCAAGAATACCAAGAAATGGATTTTCAAAACTGGTAAGAATGCTGTTAAAGGTTGGGTCTGTTCGCAGGGGTTTCATAGTGTCCGACATCACCTTCATCCCATAAAACAAGAGACCAAACCCCAGGATGACAAAACCTATATGTTTTGCTGTATCCTTTTTGGAAAAGAGGGCCATGATTGATCCTACCGCTATCAGCAGCAGTGCATAATCTGTTACTTTGAAGGCTACAATTTGTGCTGTAACAGTACTGCCAATGTTGGAGCCCAGTATTACGCCAAGAGCCTGGACAAAATTGAGCAGTCCTGAATTCACAAAACTCACCAGCATCACAGTGGTGGCACTGCTGCTCTGGATGATCATGGTGATAAAGGCACCTACAAACACAGCAATGAAGCGGTTAGAAGTAAGTTTTTTCAATATGGACCGCATACGATTCCCAGCAGTCATTTTCATACCGTCACTCATCATTTCCATTCCATAGAGAAACATCCCCAGGCCACCGAAGAGACCAATGATGATCAAAAAGAAAGAAAATCCTTCGGCATCATTGCTGGAACTGCTGGCAAATAAGCTGGTAGCAAGAACCATTGGCAGGAGGAATAAAATTGAATTAATTGATTTATTTGATCGTTTTATCATGGTGATTCCTTACGTGAATAATATTTTTTTTGAAGCACTATCTTATTTCCGAACTTACGCTGAAGATTCTACAACGCAGATATATCCGTACTAACCGACAAACTTTTCTCAAGAGGCTGGTCATCTAAGAGTATCCTCGGTGAATCATAACCTGTTTTTGTTTCATAATTATCATATTCGCAATACACCAGCGCCAATCCTGTAGAAATCAGTATGTTTTTGAAAAGAAATTTTCAACTGGTTAAATAAAACATGTTTTTTGAAATCTAAGGTGTTCAATGTTTATGAGACTCGAAAATGTTAATCGAATTTAGCTTTTTTGCTTTCTTCTAATTCTTACGGTGGAATATAAGGATTATTGCAGAAAAATTTAAGGAAACAAAAAACCTCGCTCCACTCATTATTATACGGCAATCATTTCCACCACTACAAATTGATTCCAATCTCACACCAAACAGGTAAAAAGGTTGCATTATGAGAGGGATGACATCTCGAACAGGACTATTAATTTTTTACTGGTTCATATGTAGAATAGTTGTGTATAATGGGATAATTATTTTCCGGTTAGCTGATAATATGAAAAAATATAGAAACTTAAAAAATGGCGAAAAAGCAGAAGAATTAGAATTACCAATAAATTTAATTATAAAAACTAAGTGTCCAAAAAAATGGATCATTGAAGATTTAGAAACTGGCCAGAGATATAAAGCCAATGGAAATACTGAAATTGGTAAAATGTTTGATTTAATGGAGGATAAAAAATAATTTAATTTTATTGAAGTTGATGAATTAATGTCCTGCCGTGGTTATTGGGTTCGTGCAAATAATTCAGGCAGTATCATTTTAACGAGTGAGTGATTCCCATTCCAAATTGATTCCTCTGGGTAAATTG
>NYYF01000048.1 GCA_002686675.1 Fidelibacterota bacterium | reverse complement strand
ATTTGATTTCCCCCAAACTTTGGAGGTATTTCCACCTACTTCAACCATAAAAAAGGAACCATTACGTGATAATATTACTGGATCGGTTTCTTGGGAATATATCTTGATTCCGCGTCAAGAAGGGAGATTCATTATTCCCAGAATAGAATTACCATTTTTCGATTCTAAAACTGAAGAATGGAACAGAACATCCACCCGTCCAATTCAAATTTCAGTATTACCCGGTGAAACTTCTGCGGGAGTTTCCTCAGGATTAACAAAGGAAGAGGTTGTACTTCTGGGAAGTGATATCCGTTACCTCCGTAGGGAAATTCCCCAGTGGATAAACAGAAAATATTCAGGCCTTTCATTTGAAATTCTAACCCTTTATGGACTCTCGCTTATTTTCTTTATTTCACCTGGATTTATGAAAAATATACAAAGGAACAAAGGAGGGACTAAAGATGTCCGTCGATCAAAAAAAGCTTTAAAAACTGCCATGAGAGCTCTGAACAAAACTCAGGGAGACATTTTTTCACATGCATCCCGAATTCAGTATCGCTATTTGAAAGATAGATTTCTATTGTCCACGGATAATCTTGATCCTTTAACTGCGGAATCACTTTTAGCAAATAGTATTCCAGATGGTGAATTGAAGGATCTGATTCATATGTTGAAGATCTGTGAAACGGGACAATATGCCCCCGGGAAAAAAGCGGAAGAAAAGAGCCTCATTACTGATGTAAAATCTCTCTTAAAACGGATTGATACTCATGCATAATTGGATATCGGTATTTATCATTAGTGTTGTTCTGTTAACAGCACAACAAGCTGAAATAGATTCATTGTTCATGCAGGCAAACCAAGCAATGGATGAACAATCTTATAGACAAGCTGTGATTAATTATGAAAAGATTTCACAAATGGGGATTGATCATCCGAATCTTTATTACAATCTTGGAAATGCATATTATAGGATGGGTATATATGGTCAAGCGGTTTGGGCATATGAAAAGGGACTCAAATTCACTCCCCGTGATCCAGACCTAAATTTTAATCTTGATTTGACAAACACAAGGGTCCGGGATAGGATTGAAGTGCCGGAAACATTTTTTCTGTTGGAATTTTATCGATCAATAAAAAATATGTTTACTATCAAAGATGCCATTTTTCTAGGAGCACTCTTTCTAGTCATTTCAGCTTTATTATTTGGACTTGAAAAAATGAAATGGTTGAGGATTCCATTTTCATCCCGTATTATTGGCAGTTTCATTGTTCTTTCTGTTCTGGTTCATGGAATCACACTGGATAAATATTTGGCTTTGTCAGAAGTCCATGAGGGCATTGTTGTCTTTAGAGAAGTAGAAGCTTTTTCTGCTCCGTTCCGCCGTGAGGATGCAGTATTATTTAGAATTCATGAGGGTGTTAAACTGGAAATAAAACAGAAGCAACCAGAATGGGTTGAAATTGTATTACTTGATGGAAAAAAAGGCTGGATTCAATCCAAATCAGTTAGAGAATTATGAAAATAATAACTGTGTTATTATATATTTCTTTCTTGTCATGTATTGCTTTCAGCCAGGAACAGGATGAATCAATTGATCCAAATACCTTAATTGATTATCAGCCAAATTGGCCTATCGTCGTTAATCCACTTTTAGATAAAGAAAACCCGAAAAATAATAATGAGGAGGCAAGGGATACTTCGGAGATCATAATAGAAGGATATCGTGTCCAGGTTTTGGTTACCCGGAATTCACATAGTGCAGATAGTATCCGTGCGGTTCTCTCTGATAAAATTGATGAGGATGTTTATATAACATATGAAGTTCCATATTATAAAATTCGTGTGGGGAATTGCGTTGACCGAAAACAAGCGGAGGAACTTCAGCTGAGTTTGGTGGAACTTGGTTATGCTTCCGCATGGATCATAAGAACCCGCGTGAAGGCTCCTGAACTTATCAGGGAATATTAGTTTTTTAATCTGGGAATATCTTTTTTGGGATTTAGATATATTTTATATTCACGTTCTTATTTTTTATGGACATTGGTTGGTTTTATTTGGGGCCATAGCTCAGTTGGGAGAGCGCCTGAATGGCATTCAGGAGGTCGTCGGTTCAATCCCGTCTGGCTCCACTGATTTGAATAATAAATGTTAAATCACAATCTAACTTGATAAAATGGAAATAAAGCAGAAGATGGATAAAGAAAATTATTCGTTAGAATCTTCAAAACTGGTAACCAGCAACGTTGCTCCTATTTTTCATGTATTATCCAATGAGCAGCAAATTCTTCAGAGAACAGATCAAAAAGCATTTACTATGCTTTCTATCTTAGGTGTCTTCATGGTGTTTTTTATTGTTCATTTTTTGAAAATCCAATTAGACTGGTTTAAATTTATACTGGTTATCATCTATTTTATATCTGCATTTCTTGCAATCGTAAACCTTGTTCTTGTTATAGTTCCAAGAGTGAGAAAAATTGAATCTCAGGAATTAAATCCAACCTATTTTGGTGGTATCAGCCAATTTGAAAATCAGGAACAATATAGTTCACATTTTCGAGAGGTGTTTACCAATGATGATAAAACGTTCACACTGTTTGCAAATCAGGTATTCGCCCTTGGAAAGATCAATGCGTATAAAAATCATGCAATAAAACGATCGATTTTATTTTTCGCAATTGCTATTATTTCAGAATTAATTATTATAATTGCTATGGCTTGGGGGCGAGCAGGTCCTTACCTGTTTCCAGGTGGGTAATGCAAAAGTTCGCCTTATGTTTCTCTTTGATATTTTTTTTTGGGTGCATGTCCACCACAACAGCGCCAATTATTGGCCCAGCTGGTCCTGAAGGACCTCCAGGGAAAAATGGAGAATCTGTTCCCAAAGAATTGGTTTTAGAACTTAAGAATACATTGGAAGAATTAAATAATTCCAAAAAGAGTTTACGAGAAGAAATCGTTGGAACCGTATATTATATTTTCGGAATTGCTCCTCCAAGAATCGGATTTTTAAGTTTGACATCATTTGGGAATCTTTATAAGCTGGAAAATATAAACCCAATCAAAAGGGGAGACTCTTTTCTATTGCTGGGCAGGATTGATTTAAGAAATGACTTTATTTCGCTTTCGGTACTTCCTGGATCAGATGATATTCAACAATCTTTTTTAGCAATCACTCAAAATGGAGAATCGTATGAGTCAGCTGATCTGAAAAATTGGACTCAAAAGGAAAGAATTCCTCTAAAACAGTAATAATTTTCATCAAATTTCACTGTATCATACTATCAAATAATGAATCAAGACAAAAAATGCAATGTAGTTTATTCCACAGATCCGAATTTTGAGAATAATTATAATGATATGGATGAGTCTGATACGATTGAAACTAATAACCAGGATGTTCGTATTTGGCTTGATCGCCGAGGCGGAGGGAAGATATTGACTGTGATAAAGGGATTTAATGGACCTGCTTCTGATCTGGAATTACTTGGGAAAGAGTTAAAGAAACGTTGCGCTGTTGGAGGAACAGTTAAAGATAAAATGATCCAAATTCAAGGGAACCAGAGGGACAAAATCCTCAGGATTCTAACTGAAAAGGGGATCAAAGCAAAAAAGGCAGGCGGATGAGTATAATACGGTTCGAAGTTTTGATAAAGATCACAATACATTATTAATGAAAGGATCCATAAATTACCCTATTATGAAAAGACTTAAAATCAGCATATTCTTAATATTAATCCTTACGGGATTTTCCTGTGCAAAGAAGAACCTTGAGGGTTCTTTATCTTTCATAGTTACATCGAATGTCAGATGTCAACTTGATCCCTGTGGGTGAAAAAAGAATCCCATAGGCGGTCTGCCTAGAAGAATGAAGTACATTGAATCTGTAAAGAAGGAAGGGAAGAACCCTGTTATTCTTGATGCAGGAGATGCTCTATTTGAATCATCAAATACAATCATGAAACAAAACCTAGCTTCCTCAAAATTTAAAGCGCAGTCATTAGTGAAGGGATATGAAGTTATTGGGTATGAAGCGATCAATGTAGGTGCATTTGATCTTTCAGCTGGCTACGAATTTTTAAAAACTGTTTCCGATGGCACATCAATTCCGTTTTTGTCGGCTAATTTATTTGACAAAAAATCAGGGGAAAGAGTTTTTGATCCATATATTATCGTTGAACGACCTCCTTTCAAAATTGGTATAATCGGAGTCACAAATTTGCTTCCTTCAAGTGTAACTGAATTAACCATGAAAAATTACCTTCAGGTTGGGAAATCGTATATAGAAACGCTTAAGCGAGAAGCAGATATCATTGTAATGCTTGTCAATGCGGAAAAAAAAGATAGGGGAATCATCAAAAAGGAATTTGCAGAGGCAGATTATATCATCTTGAGCAGGGAAATCCAAAAAACACGCCAAAATCAAGCTCAGGGGATAGGTCCTTTTATTTGCTCGCCTGGGAAGCAGGGTAAATATTTAGCGGTTATAGATTTAAACATTGTAAACCTGGATTCGCCGTTTGTAGATGTTTCTTATTATAAACAACAGGTAAAAAATACGGAGACACGGATAGAAAGGTACAAAAAAAAGGAACCGGAAAAATCATTTGAGGAAATTTATGCCAATCAACCGAATATTCTTCGAAACATTGATGTGTTAAGAAAACAGAAACAGACAGCTAAGGATCAATTGGATAGGGCAATAAATCAAAGTGAATATAAACTTGTGTCTATGAGTAGAGAAATCGGGGATGATTTAGACATGCTGGCTTTTGTTGATCGTGTATTCAAGAAAGAAAACGAAATCAAAGGTATTCCAAATTTACCCCCAGGGAAAAAACTAAAAAGTCCAATCAGATCATTGAAAAATAATTGAAAAGGATATTTATCCAAAGTTCGCTGTTTCAAGTTTTATTTTTTTTAATCATTTCTGTTGTAATTGGATTTGGAAGTAATTGGCTGAAGGATGATCCAATTCCCCTTTTTTCAGTAAAGTTAAAAATTGCCACTCCTGAGGACCTTCTGTCTGATATTGTAACTGAATCGGTAATAAGAGCCATTGGTTTAGATCAGGCACGGGAATTCCATAACGAGGATGTAGTTTTTGTGGATGCACGGGATTTGGAGTATTACGAGAAGGGACATATACCTGGGGCTTGGAATAGTAACGATTTTATGGAATTAATTTTCAGGTTGGATTCACTTCAGGGAAAAGATAGAAGTTTAGTCACATATTGCGATGGAGATGATTGCGGATCAAGTGAAGATCTTGCATATGACTTACAGAATGAGGGATTTACAAAAATTTTTGTATTTGTCGGTGGATGGTCGGAATGGCAACAAGCTGGCTATTCTGTTGAAAAATGAGATTTATTACCCAAAGTTCAATTTTTATTATTTCATTTAGACTGATAATTGGAGGCATCCTTGTGTTTGCAAGTGTAGATAAAATATCCGCACCTGGAGAATTTGCACGGGATATTGCACATTACCATATTCTTCCACTGGGAACTGAAAATTTATTAGCGCTTGTTTTACCATGGCTGGAACTAACAGTTGGGATAGGATTAATCCTAGGTGTTTTTATAACTGGTGCGTCAATTTTGTCTATGGCAATGATGGGAATGTTTATCATAGCAATTGGTTCCGCAATCTTGCGGGGATATAATATTGAATGTGGTTGTGGATTAAAAGAGGGGGAGATGGTTGGAGTTGGAAAAATTATTGAAGATTCAATTTATTTTTTACTTGTGTGGTTCATATATAAACGCAGCGGTAATTGGTTTGAAATACTGCCAAAGGTAGGTTGACGGAAATATAATAGACTGGTAAATTCTGGTTCAATTTTTGCGGGAGTAGCTCAGTGGTAGAGCTCCACGTTGCCAACGTGGTTGTCGCGAGTTCGACCCTCGTCTCCCGCTCATTTTTTTATTCGGAAAGAATTTCCTTGGTTTCTTTTGGCGTTAGGTCATCAATTTGGTCCGGAGTTCCATCTGATTTTTTAAATACTGATCGTTTTATATTTTCCCACATATTTTTTGTCCAGTTCTTAAAAGAAAAAATAAACATGTTTCGTGGAAAATGCTGGTCCCGTTCTACTGGGCAGAAAAATTGAGTTCTGGTATCCTTACACAAATCATATATCATCCATCCCATTGTGGTTAGTGGAACTGCGAGGTTCATAGCCTGATATGTCTTTCCTCCAGGTAAGAGGTCTCCTATTTGAGAGGCAACACTATTCACATCCATTAGAATTTCAACCACGGTTCCTGCTAGAAAAATTCCGGTTGATGAAAAAAATCCTTTTCGTATTGAGTTTTCAATCATTGTGAAGTCAGATTTAACCTCATTTATTTCAAGAAAATTGAGAGATAAAACAGAATCATTGGATGTTAAAAGGAAAACGTGTGGCTTTTCCATTTTCATATCAAAGTGGATTTTTTCAAAAGGAAAGGTCTCGTCATTTTTTGTTTTCAAAATCCCCCCCCGTTGTTCTAGGATCTCTATCCGCCCTCGTAAAGAATAGCTTTTGTAAAATAGTTTTTGAAAATCATTATAAATAAAATAGACTTTTTTTAATGGTTCAGCCCGGTATTTTTTGATATCAAAATCGTGAAAATACACTGAATCTGCTGATAATGAGTCAATCAGTCCTATGTCTGTCAATCCATTGGTATAAACAATGACATGGTTTACATCTGCAAAGAGGTCAACATTCCAGAAAAATGCAAATATGAGGATGAGGATGTGAAAGTAATGCTTCATTTTACCTTAATCTTATTAACTTTACCGATTAAATAAAAACTCTAAATGTTTCAAAACAGATATTTATTCATATTTTCTTTTTTTGCGGGAATTCTCTTCTCTCAGCCGAAATTTTCAATTGGTATGGATGTGGGATATTATAAACCAGGGATGGCTGTTTCAAGTGAGAATCAACTCCCTCAAGCCTCTGGATTTTCAGCAGATGTCCTTCCAGGCTATAGCGTGTTTTATCAGTTCTTTCCAGGAGCAAGAGTAGGTTTTTCACATTCCTTTTCTATACACATAGACCAAACAAAATCTGGGACCCCGTTTTCCAGAATTTTTTCCTATAGAATGTTCATTTTAGAAACATTCTTTTTGGCCCGGGAACGATGGGAATGGAATTTTTCTCTGGCTCCCACATGGAATAAGGGGAGTATTCACCTTGATGCTAAAGGAAATTTTACCGAATGGGACATTTTTTTAACTGGTTTTAATTATACACAGGGTTCTGTTTCCGTAATTAGTTCAGATAAAATGACAACTTACTGGTTCGGTTTTGCCAGTTTTATTGGTTTAAGATATTATATCCGTTCCTGGTGCGCCCTTGATATTAAAGCCGGATTTATGAAAAATAATTATGACAATAAAAATTGGAAGTTTCAAGGCCAAAAAGTCGATGGGCCCGACATGACAATTTCCGGGGAACCTATTATGACAGT
>NYYF01000047.1 GCA_002686675.1 Fidelibacterota bacterium | reverse complement strand
TCATTCAAATAATCATAGAGTGACCATTCGTCACCATTTTCCGGGAAGCATTTTTCACCTGAAAAGTCCTCCACAAGGGCACCAACCTCATAGGGGCCAGAAAACATAATACTGAGCATAAATAGACTGGATATCAGTGTTTTTCTCATAATATCATTCGCAAAATAAGGGAAATAACCTCATTTCCGCAGACACTTTAGAGAAAAAAAACATAAAAATCTAGTAAAAATATTTTTCGTGTGACAAGAATCACATTTTATGCAAGTATTATGGTCTTTTACAGAGAAAGACGTATGTGAAAAGTGGATGTTATACCCAGCATGTGAACCTCTGTGGGAAATATGCTATCGTCGGAATCAATAATATATTTGGTGTGACTGGCGTTTTTTCTATTAAACAGGTTAAAAAGAGAGAGTCCAACTTCCCAATGTGAAGAGAAAAGTTTTAGGTGTTTGGTAATGCTGAGATCAATTCTTTGGATTGGATCCAACCTTTCAGTGTTCCGGTTGGCAGAAGAATCCTCCGGGATTATTGAATATACTAGAACATAAGGAGATTCGTTACTTTTAATTTTTCTTCCCTTCGGGGTATAGGTCATTCCAGAGGAATATATCCAGGACAGAGTGATATCCCAATCTCCAGGAGATGTGATAGTGACCGCTTTGAATTCATGGGTTCGATCATGATCAGCGAGAAATGGTTTTCCATTATTTAAATCAGGGAATAAATGTTCTATTCTCCCAAAAGTATAGCTAAACCAACCATAAATGGGACCAGATTTTTTATGTAAGAAGAGTTCCAGTCCTTTAGAGTTGCCTGAACCAATAGGTAAATTAATTTTTACAGTGTCTGCATCCAAAACTTTGTAAGGTTGAATGGATTTAACCAACCGGGAAAAATCAAGCAAGTTGTTATGCTTACGATAATAAGTGCTTACACCTGCTGTCCAATAATTGTTCTCATGCTGGAATCCTATATTGAATTGTTGGGAAGTGAGAGGTCTTAATTGTTCGTTGGATTGGATCCAGACGAATTTTTTTCCACCGATCGTATAGTTATTACTGAAACGGTGCATGAACTGTGTATGTTGGCCAGCTGATCCTATCAAAGTGAGCCAATCTGTAAAGGCATAGGTGAAGGATACACGAGGTTCAATGTAGTTATCACCAGTTAAGTTATAATTGGAAATCCGAAGTCCAATTGTTGCTTCAAAAGATTTACCTGTATTTAATTTATCTTGAAAATATATTGAATTTAGTACTCCCCTTTCTGGAATTAAAAGACTGTCAACTTGAGCGTCAGGTAAAAAATTTGTTAAAGATTGTTTATATATAAAACCAAATTCAAGAGCATGAAAATTATTTAATTTGTTTATATTATTAAATTGGATTGTCATATCTTTAATTTGATTATCATCTATCAATTCTATTGGGTCGTCAGGGAGAGAAGAGTACACCCACTCACTAAAAGAATAACTGTTATAGATAGAACTGCTCAAAAGCAAAGATGAATAAGTCATACCTGCCCATATATGAGCCCATTTAATGCTTGCACCTGTATTATTCCATTTAATGCCGTCCTCTATTTTTTTTATGCTGCTATTAAATGGAAAATCAAACATCCGTGAAATTTCATCTTTTCCGGAAAAATAACTGAATGAAAGAACATCTTTATTAGTGGGCATAAGAGTAATTTTTCCATTAAAATCTGAAAAAGATAAGTCAGGTGTATATGTAGAAGTAGGATTAGAAATTGTAGTGCTGTTTTCTGATCCGGATTCATTCGTTAGAAAATTGTAGATATGATCATAGAGAAAGGTTTTATAATAGTGTGAATAAGAACCACGGTAAGCTAGAAATAGGCTTCCTTTTCCAAAGAGAGGTTGTTCATAGGTAAATCCTGCCGTGAGTAAATTGGCGGATACATTTAGACGTTTGTATTTAGTACTTCCCTGCTTTCCGGTGATTTCAATGACGCTGGATGTACGGCCACCATATTTTGCTGGAAATCCTCCTTTAAATATCTGTATATCCTTAACGGCATCTGAATTAATGGCACTGAAAAAACCGTAATAGTGATCAGTTTGATAAATAGGTATACCGTCCAGCAGGATCAGGTTTTGATCCGGCGTCCCACCGCGAATGTATAGACCAGCAGAACCAGTATTTCCAATATGAATACCGGGCAGCAGTTGCATGGATCTAAATGCATCTGTTTCCCCCAGCTTTGGCAGGGAAGCAATATGTCGAGGAGAAAAAGATATCCGCCCGGATTTAATGGGTTGATCCATAAATTCAAGTTTACCTCCGGTGACGGTGACTCCTTTTCCTCTGAGAACTTTTGGATGAAGTTCAATTAAATAATATGATATGGTATTTTCCATTTCTGTAACGATTTTTCTAACCATTTCGTATCCTATATAGGATACTTGAAGCGTATGCTTCCCCCTTGGTGCTTTCAGTGAAAAATATCCATTTTGATTGGTAACACCGCCAGTGGATGTGTTCATGAAGAATACATTGGCGTAAGGAATAGATTCACCGGAAATATAATCTCGAACATACCCATGAATTGCATACATTTCTTCTTTAGAATCCGGTGTGGAGATTATATACTGATTGCCTATTTTTTCCCAGTTCAGATTATGTTCTGCAAGCAGGGTATCCAGAGCTTCTTCAATTGTACAGCCTGAACAGCGGCCTGAGGTTTGTTTATTTTTTAGATGACGGTCTTGATATACAACTACAATGTGGTGTTGATGTATCAGAGAGTCTAGAGCAGATTTTAGAGAAGAATTTTTATAATTAAAAGAAAGACTGTCACTATGGGTTTGGGGAAAAACTGTGTTGGAAAATACAATAAAAAGAGACAGGAAAAGTCCTGTCGTCAGGAGGGGGAAATTAGTAGAACGTATACCTCTTATTGTCAAATTTGTAAGATCGGTTTGTCAGCGAAGAAAGCGTATGCAAAACACGGCTTAGATCTTTAGCATCTATAACTCCAGTAACGGTAATTGTTTCTAATCCATCACTTTCAAGTTCAATATCAACATCAAATTTACGTTCAATTTCTTTGCAAACGACGCTAAGATTTTCCTGATCAAAAATAAATTTATTGTAGATCCAGCCCGGATATTGGTCATTTCCGATTGTTTCCGGAGTTCCAGGAGATTCTTTTTTACTGAAGGAAATAAATTGTCCTTTTGTTATATGAACTGGTCTGTCGTTGGTTTGATCATTTGAAACCAGAACTATTCCCTCATTTACGGCAACTTCGATTTCATTTTCAATTGTTCGTACATTGAATTGTGTTCCAACAACCTTTATAAAAACATCTTGGTGTTGAATGATAAAAGGATGTGATCCTGATTGCACATCAAAATATGCTTCGCCACTTAAGGTAACCAGGCGGGATTTTTCGTTAAAGGATGATCGGAAAGTGAGTTCGCTTTCTGCATTCAAACGAATTTTGGAATCATCCGGCAAGTTAAAAGATATCTGTTCACCGCGGTCAGTTATAAATGATTCAGTAGTCAGCCATAAATAAGCGGGCTGATAAAGCAATGTGAGCATGAGTACGGCCGCTATTACATATGCAAAACGTGGTTGAGTTGAAAATTTTCTTCTGGAATAAAACCTTGCCGGTGAAAGCTTCGTCTTGACTTCATTTCGTTCAATCAGCTGTTCCATTTCCATCCAGGAATCATCGGTATTGGGCGGTTCCGGTAAATGTATCTCAGAACTCATCTCCCAGACTAATTTGAATTCTTTCTTTATTATTTTGTCAAATGATTTCATAGTATTTCAAAAAATATTCTTTTTCTGTGCATATAACGGATGAACCCACTTTGTTACTTACAGATAATTCTTCAGTAGTTTCCGTAAAATTTTTAGTGCTCGATAGAGTTGATTTTCAACTGTTCGTTTTGATATATTCAGGAGGTCAGCAATTTCCTGATTTGTTTTTCTCTCATTGCGACTTAACAAAAAGATTTTACGACATTTATCAGGCAAATGATCATTTACTGCATTCCAGATTGCTTCTTTCATTTCGTTCAGATCGTGACCGGATTCAGGGTTCTTCTTATTTTTACTATACAATTCCGGTAATTTTTCCTGATGTTGTATTTTGACTTTCTGGTGACGAAAGTGATCGTAACAGAGGTTGCTGCTTATTCTGGCAATGAGAGAAAAAAATGACTTATTCGAATCCAAACGAGATCGGTTGTTCCATATCCGAACAAATGTTTCTTGGACAATATCTTCCGCAATCTCTTTGTCACGAACGCGGTAAACGACGTATCGAAAAAGGACTGGATGATGTGTATAATAAAGATCTTTGAAGGCAGTTTTATTGGATTTTTTTATACGGTCTAGTAATTTTTTTTCCGGTATCTGCATATATCAATTAATTTGAGTTTTATAGTCGCACCAAATGTTTATCTCGGAGAAGAAAACAGATGTTTTGAATCAAAAATCTAAAATTTAAAATTATGTAATATGTTAGCATAAATTTTGTTTCTTTTTTAATCGAGGAACCTAAGAAATTTCTTCAATGACTTAGTAATACAGAAAATATCCCTCATTATTTTTTTTGAATGGTTACAATAAATTGCACAACAAGAGTTTTTTGTAATACATTTAACCTGTTTAATAAAACAATAAGAATAGATGACAAACAATTTTCTTAGCGTTTAAATGCTGATATTCAGCATGAACTGTATTGGGAAAAGTTTTAGATAAAATAAACCAAAAGAAAGGAAAGTGAAATCTCATTATGGGAAAGTCAGTTTTTAAAATCACCTTATTTCTTGTATTTATGTTTTCTTTCGCTTTTCCCCAGGAAGTGAAAGTTATTGGGGAAGGCACGATAAAAAATGGGCCAAAAGTACTGATATTGGATGATGGTACCTGGAAAGAAAAACCAAAAGAAGTTTTTAATATTCCCATTGGAAATTCTTATTATGAAGGTCCCGCAGATGCTAAAGTCACAATCATAGAATGGATGGATTATCAATGACCCTACTGTGCAAGATCTACCGGTGCGGTAGATAGAATATTAAAAAAATTCCCGAAAGATGTGAGAATTGTATATAAAAATTTTCCTCTTCGTAATCACAAACAGGCTAATTTAGCCGCATTATATACCCTGGCTGCTGGAAATCAGGGGATGTATAATGAGATGCATAAAAAAATAATGGGTCGTTATACAGAGTTAAAGAATAACGAACATTTACCTTTAGAATTAGCCAGTGAGCTTGGATTAAATGTTAATCAGTTAAAAGCAGATATTAAAGATCCTGTGCTACAAAATCAGATTAATACTGAAGTGAGTGAACTGAGATCTACCAAACTTCGGCTTGCGGTACCAAAATTTTTAATAAATGGTGAAGAAACAAATCTTAGAGCACTTCAACAAAAGGTAACTGAAATACTTAGTAAAACAAACTAAATTATAAATCTACCTTAAGGTACAGCTCTAATTTGTTTGTATCCTGTATGAAATACTATAAATGATCATCAGATTGATCGAGTCGCAGAAATAACATATAATCTAATTTTACTTTATAGTAGAAATTAGACCAAAACTATTTTTTTTTTGGAAATTACTGTGATTTTTTTTAGACGAAAATCTGCGACTTGGGGCCTAGTATAAATAAATGGGAATTAAGATATTATCTCTACGTTCTTTGCTTCTTTTCCTTTATCGGTTGTGGCAACCTCAAATTCTACTTTATCGTTTTCTTTGAGAGTACGATATCCATCACCTGATATGGAAGAAAAATGACAGAAAATGTCATCGCCTTCTTCGGGGGTTATAAATCCATATCCTTTTGATGAGCTGAACCATTTAACGGTTCCTTCTTCACGTTCAGCCATAAATTTTTCCTCTTTCTATGTATGTGTTAATATTTATTATTATTCTTTAAGATAAAACGAACGGAACAAATTCCAAGTTAGATTGGTTAACAGTCCATTAAAAAGTAGCTCACCATATCTTTTTCGTTTACATTTAAAAAATCATGGACAGAAGATATAAGATAAATTTAATGAAGACAAGAATTTTTAAATAAAAAAACCGGGCATGCGAATTTGAATGCCCGGTTTTACTTATCAATCGTGTTCACTTATTCCTGGTTATTGTGGACAACAATAGAATGCTGGTTCTTTAAAGTATCCTGATTTATTTCTTCAGCAAAGTTTTCAGTTTTATTATCATCTCTTGGTACCCCAGGTGTCATAAATTGTTTCATTCTATTTTCTTCTTCCGCATAGGATGTGGAATATTCTGATCCGTTCCAGCTAAAGATTTTTCCCGACCCTAGCAATGAACGTGCTTCTGCAAATGCCTCAGAAAATGACTTTATAGGTTCTTCGTCTAGAGTTGATACTACCTCATTATCTAATAAGTCATCAGTTGAATTAACTCCTTTATCCCATTCATCCGGCTCTATTGTGTCTATTATGGAAACAAGATTATCTTTCACGAATTCCTGTTCCACTATTGAAAAATCATCCATTGTAGATTCTCCGGGGGAAGAAAGATGTTGGTAGACAACAGTTCCCATCACAAAGAATCCAAGTACAACAGTGAAGACAAGTGTTTTCCTGTTTTCGTTATCTTTTTGTTTCATAGTATGTTTTCCTTCTGTTTTTTTGTGATCAACACCTGTCTTACAATAATGGATTAATTAAGTTCCGAATAATTTGAGAATAGTAAAACCGGAAAAGAAGGAATAAAAAAGCGACGCTTATTGTTGACCACAAACACCTACAGAAAGAATAATTCCATTGGTGGGGATAAGCGCCGCAAAATTTATTTCAATTTACAAATTATTAAACAGCAAGGGGCTGAAAATGATTTTTTTATTTTCTCATTATTCAGGCAAAATCCATAATCATGTCTGGAGATCAGGAAGATTCTGATAGAATTGCAATGATTCCGGGTTTGCTAAGGCATCCCGATTAGGTACGTCCTCTCCATAGATTATTTTTTTGACTGCAATTTCTACTTTTTTCCCATTGATTGTGTAAGGAATATCTGCGATTTCAATAATCTTTTTTGGGACATGTCTTGGTGAAGTTTCTGATCGAATGGTCTTTTTAATTTTTTGAATAAATTCATGATGGAGAGATGTGCCTTCAGTTAATTTAACAAACAGAATAACTCGTTCATCATCTCCCCATTTTTGTCCGACAACAAGGCTGTCTGTAACTTCTGAAAATTTTTCTACTACGCGGTATATTTCTGCTGTACCTATACGAATTCCACCCGGGTTCAAAGTGGCATCACTTCTGCCAAATATTTTTACACCGCCCAAATTGTTTATCATAATGTAATCTCCATGATGCCATACACCGGGATAGGAGTTGAAATAAGCTTGTTGGTATTTTGTCCCATCAGGATCGTTCCAAAAATAAACCGGCATGGATGGAAAAGCTGAAGCACAGACCAGCTCGCCCTTTTTATTTATAACTGGGTTTCCATCTGAATCAAATGATTGGACATCCATTCCCAGCCCGCGACATTGCAATTCTCCTCGATGGACTGGAAGAATTGGATTCCCAAGAGCAAAACAGGAGATGATATCGGTCCCGCCAGAGATGGAGGAAAGCTGAACGTCTTCCTTAATATTTTCGTATACAAAATCGTAGTTTTCCTCAATTAATGGAGAACCTGTGGAAAGGATAGTTTTTAGTTCATTTAGCATATATTTTTCTTTTGGTTTTTCACCGATTGACTGACTTGACGCGATAAATTTAGCGCTGGTGCCAAAAACAGTTATTTTAAAATCTTGAGCCATTTTCCACATTTCTCCGGAATCAGGATGGAATGGAGATCCATCGTAGAGTACAATTGTGGCACCGATTGCAAGGGAGGAAACCAGCCAATTCCACATCATCCATCCACACGTTGTAAAGTATATAATGGTATCATCTCTTGTAAGATTGGTATGCAGACATAATTCTTTCAAATGCTGAATTAACGTTCCCCCTGCCCCATGTACAATCGATTTTGGCAATCCTGTGGTTCCGGAGGAATACATTATATAAAGAGGATGATTAAATGGAAGCTGCTCAAAAATAATTTCTGGAACTTTACCTACAGGAAGAAAGTCTTTATAATGTATGCCATTCTGAATTGAAGAAATATCTGCCTGGTGTCTGGTATAAGGGACTATCACCACATTTTCAATACTGGGTAGGGCCTTCAAAATTTCTTCCAGTTTTTCAAGGGAGTTAAATCTTTTGCCATTGTAAAAGTATCCATCTGCAGCAAACAGGATTTTCGGCTCAATTTGAGCGAATCGATCCAGAACACCTTTAATTCCAAAATCCGGGGAAGAGGAACTCCAAATTGCTCCGATAGAAGCAGCAGCTAACATTGCTATAACGGCTTCAGGCATGTTTGGTATAAATCCGGCTACCCTGTCTCCTTTAACTACTCCCATGTTTCGTAATGCATGTGCTGCTTTATTCACTTCTTCGTTTAGGTCCTGGTAGGTAAGAATGCGAGGATTTTGATTTTCTCCCTTAAATATTATTGCCGGTTTCGAGTCATTGAATCGCAATAAATTCTCTGCATAATTTAACCGTGCATCTGGGAACCATTTTGCGCCCGGCATTTTAGAAGTATCATCTACAACTTTTGAATAAGGAGTTGAGTGTTTTACTTCACTAAATTCCCAGAGGGATTCCCAAAATGAGGGAATCTCCTTTATGGACCAGGAATATAAGTCATCATAATTTTTCAGGGAGAGATGACGGGATAAGTTTACATACTTCATAAACTTGGTCATCTGTGATCGGTCAATTTGTTTCTGGGAGGGTGTCCAAATAGGATTATTCATAATAAGATTTCCTTAAGTGGTTACATAAAATAAGGATTTTTTATTTTAAATTCTCTGAAAAAAAATAGAGCAATTCATTGTTCAGAAATCTAATTAAATTCATTAGTAACTATTTGAGAAAAAAATAATTAAATGAAAATCGCATTTTTAACTGCTGGGGGCATCGCTCCCTGTCTCTCTGCATCCATTGGAGCACTGATTGAAAACTATAATAAGGTTGAACCTGAAGCAGAGTTGATTGGATATTTGAATGGCTACCGGGGACTTCTTCTTGGAAAAAGGATCGATTTCCCATCCTCCGTAAAAGAACATGTTGATATATTATTACGGTTTGGCGGAAGCCCCATCGGGAACAGCCGGGTGAAACTAACCAATGTTGAGGATTGCATAAAACGTGGTTACGTAAAGGAGGGCGGAGATCCTTTGGAAGTTGCCGCAAATCGATTGGTTCAAGATAAAGTGGATATATTGCACACCATAGGAGGTGATGACACCAATACTACCGCATCAGAATTGGCACAATATTTATCTCAAGCGGGCCATAAGCTCACTGTAGTAGGATTACCAAAGACCGTTGATAACGATATTTATCCCATCGTTCAAACGTTAGGTGCCTGGACAGCAGCGGAACAGGGAGCAGTATTTTTTGAAAATATCGCCAATGAAAATACCACCAGCACAAGACAATTACTAATCCATGAAGTTATGGGACGCCATTGCGGATGGCTCACAGCAGCTACTGCTGAAGCATACCGAAACCATTTAGATACAAAAGAGTTTATACCGGAGCTGCTCATAAACAAAGAACGGTGGGACATTGATGCTATTTATATCCCCGAACTGACAATTGATTTTGAACGGGAAGTGGAGCGCCTGAAGAAAAGAATGGACGAAAAAGACGGAGTGAATATCTTTCTCAGTGAAGGAGCAGGAATTGATACAATTGTGCACGAAATGGAAGCCAGGAGTGAGGCCGTACCACGCGATGCCTTTGGGCATGTCCGTCTGGATGAAATAAATCCGGGGCAGTGGTTTGCGAAACAATTTGCAAAACGATTGGGTGCGGAGAAAACTCTCGTACAGAAAAGCGGATATTTTGCTCGCTCCTCAGCACCAAATGATAAAGACCTCGATCTGATCAAACGATCGGCTTTTCTGGCTGCTGAATATGCGCTAGAGGGAAAAAGCGGTGTTGTAGGAATGGATGAAGATAAAGACGGGGAGTTAACCTTGATTGATCTTTCAAAAATTAAAGGCGGTAAACCGTTTGATATTCATGTCCCCTGGTTTACGGATTTGCTGAACCACCTCGGACAACCAGTCGCGAGTTGATAAAGATTTCAAACGAATAAAAACAAATGAGGTAAGGAAAAAATATGGATAGAACTCAATTAATTGAAACTGCACAGGCAATCGTTACTGATGGCAAAGGAATTTTAGCAGCAGATGAGAGCACATCAACCATCGGGAAGCGATTTGCTTTGATTGGTACTGAAAGTTCAGAAGATAAACGGGCTGAATATAGGGGGCTATTATTTACAACGGAGGGAATGGAGGAATTTATCAGTGGTGTCATTATGTTTGATGAGACACTTAGGCAGTCAACTTTAAATGGAGGAAAGTTATTTTCAAAACTACTTTCGGATAAGGGAGTGCTTCCGGGGATCAAGGTTGATACTGGTGCCAAACCATTGGCTGGACATGAGGGAGAAAAGGTAACAGAAGGGTTAGATGGATTGCGGGAACGTCTGGAAGAGTACTATGAACTTGGCGCACGGTTTGCTAAGTGGCGTGCCGTCATTAGCATTGGAGATGGAATTCCAACTCGTGCATGCCTTGAGTCTAATGCACATGCTCTTGCCCGTTATGCAGCCCTTTGCCAGGAGACTGGAATTGTCCCCATCGTTGAACCGGAAGTGCTCATGGATGGAAAACATGCCCTCGACCGATGTTTTGAAGAAACGGAAGAAACTCTTACCATTGTTTTTCATGAATTATTTAAACAGGGGGTAATGTTAGAGGGAATGATCCTAAAACCGAACATGGTCATCTCCGCACTGGACTGCTCCGAACAGGCATCTGTAGAAGAAGTGGCGGAAGCGACCGTTGAGTGCTTCCTGCGGGTTGTGCCGTCAGCAGTGCCGGGGATTTGTTTTCTCTCCGGTGGGCAAAGTGATCTGGTTGCTACACGGCATCTTAATGCAATGAATGTCATGAACGATGCCCTGCCCTGGAAACTGAGTTTTTCCTATGGACGTGCCCTCCAGGCGGCAGCATTAACTGCTTGGGGCGGGAAGTCAGAAAACATCCCTGAAGCGCAGAAAGCATTTTACCACCGGGCACAATGCAACGGCGCCGCAGCATTGGGGCATTATAGTAATGAAATGGAAAATCAGGTCTAAAGTAAGGACACTAATTACTTACAACAAGAGTAACCGTATTTACTCTTCTTTATTCATCCAGAATTGAAATGGATCCTGAATGAGAGTGGCATTGTAGTTCCGGTAATCCTCGATGACTTCTTCTTCTATCCATGCTGTTCCACATGATATTGTGATAGTCTGCCGGATGCAGGTTATTTACTAAATCTCCAACTTTATACCCACGAAGTTATATGCACTAATTGTCACGAAAGAT
>NYYF01000046.1 GCA_002686675.1 Fidelibacterota bacterium | reverse complement strand
GAATATCGGTCCTTTTCTTGTATCAAATTTCCCTGTGTGCTGGTTATAAATCAGAGTACCAATTAAATCTGCAGGTAACATATCGGGTGTAAATTGAATCCTTTGAAATTTTGTATCAATTAATTGGGATAATGACTTTACAACCAGTGTTTTAGCCAATCCTGGGACTCCCTCCAACAAAATATGCCCATTAGCCAACATACCAATCAGAATCCGGTTCACTAATTCTTCTTGGCCAACAATAACTTCTTTGAGAGCTTTTTTTACATCATCAACAAAGGTGGATTCCCGTGAAATCCTTTCATTGATCTCAGTTAAACTAAAATCTGACATAACAAATTAGGTTCAAGAAGTTATATGTTTGAGCTGGGGAATATCATTTATATCCTTGCCAATAAAATCCAATTCAAATTTTACAGATGGTGTTAACTCGTGGTCAGGATATTTTTGTAAAAATGAATTATATTCAACCCGGGCATTTTCAGAATCATCCAATACATTTGCATAAATATATCCAATCATAAACTGGGCATGGGGCTCCTGTTTTGATCCCGGAAAATCATTGATTATTTTGCGGTAAGAGTCAATTGCCAAATCAAAATTCCGTTGATCATTCATATAAATATCTCCGATGAGATATTGGGCTTTGGGGGCAATTTCATGAGAGGGAAATTTATTCACTAAATAATCTAGTGTTTTAATAGAGCCATTAATATCCTTGGCATTCCTTTTTGTTTCTGCTGTCGTAAACAACCAATTAGGGAATAGCCTTATTTCCTCCCTGCTTCTTATTCCATAATCTGAATCAGGATAGTTATTCACTAGGCTATTCAGCGTTTTATACCCATTATCATAATCATTGAGGTAATCGAGGTAGATCCTGACAATTTGATAACCTGCACTGTCAGCCAAAGAATCATGTGAATGTTTTTCAAAAATAATTTGGAATGACTTAAGAGCAAAACCATATTTTTCATTTAAAAGATGTTCCTGTCCGATCTGCATCACTTCTTGCGGTGATTTTCCACAACCAGAAAACAGAGTTAGGACAATACCCAATATTAGTAGCTTTATTTTCATATTTTTCCCTGATAATATTTATTTATTAACAATACTGTTTAATTTATGTGAAATCAATTGTTCGTTCAAAATAAAATAGGAAGTTTACCTTAAAAAAATCCAATTTTTAATTTAAAAAATAAAGTTGGCTCCCAATTGAATTTTCCACGAATTAATACCACCCGTTGATTTTTTTTGTGGGATTGCAAAATCCAGCCGGAGTGGAACAAGAGGAGTCATAAGAGTGATACCAAATCCTCTGTCCCATTCAATTTGATCAATGGATTGATTGCGAAAGGAATCTGTTAGATATCCCCCATCAATAAATAATTCACCCCCAAGAATCCAGAAAAGCGGGAAACGAATTTCCCAATTCATCATTAGGCGAATAATATCTCCTTTAGGCATATCATTCTCATCTACTTTGAATTTTAGCATGTCCCAGCCCCGGAGACTTGAACTCCCTCCAAGATAAAATTTCTCATACTGAACATCATTATAAGATCCCTCCCAACCAAATATCATTCCATATTTAAGCCTCCCAGCTAAAACTATTTTATTATGTATCTGGTTATATTTATTTATCCCAAGGTCAATTTTAACATAATCTCTCGTACCACCCAATATCCCCCCGGTCTGGCTAACTTCACCTGTCAACCGATATCCATTATATGGAAATAATGGATCATCTGATCTATCCAAATAACCTCTCAATTTAAATGTTCTTTGCTCTATCTCTTGTTGATCATTTTCAAATCCAATAAACTGTTCCCAATTCAACCCTGTCTCTACAAAAGAAAATTTGTCAAATTTTTTATGACTCGTAAGCTGTAAACCATATCGCATTACTGGAGATAGAGATCCTTCTTGACTTAAATTTGTAAAAGTTTCATAGAAAAGTCTAATTTTAGTTGGAATTCGACGTTTTAAAAACCACTGATTGGAAAAATCCATATCCATTCCAAATTTGGGATAAATTAGATATAAGTAATCCTCAGATAAAAGACCTTGTACAATAACTCTTGCAGAAAAGTTTGTTGTAGATCTAGACAAACTTCTATTCCTCCATTCAATCTCTCCTCCTATCCCCGGGATGGGTTCAACACCTCTATAATATTCAATGGGAAAATATCCACCCTCAGATGACCATTGTTTAGGTGTGAATTGTCGTAGTTCAATCAACACATTTACAGTAGTGTCACTTCCTGCAACCGGCAAGGGTGTGATTCCAGCATAAGAAAATACACCTGTTTGCAGTATTCTTCGCTTTGTTAAATCTATTTCCTCTTTTTTGTAAAGATCGCCCGATTTGAATTTTATTTCCCTAGTGATATTATCTTCCCCCAAATTCTGGAGACCTTCGATAAAAAAAGTGTCTATGTATACATCGGGACCTTCTTCAACTTGAAGTTGAACATTTACAGAATCTCCAATTTTGTCGGTGATCATTATTGATGAAAATAATTTCCCATATTGTTCATACTCTTGTCTAACTAAAGATAAATTTTTATTTGCTGTGACAGGGTCATACGGTTTTTTCGGTATGAATTCTAATATTTTATTAATTGTTTTATCAGTAATGGTTTGGTTTCCTTGAATTTCTACTGAACGTAAAAAGTATTGCTTTCCTTCAGATATTTTTAAAAATACATGTACTTTATCATCCACAATTCGAGTGGAATCTTCTACACTGACTTCCAAAAACCCATTTGAAATGTATAATGTTTTAACACTGATGGCATCAAGCCTGAGTATGCGTGAATCAAATTCCTGAAAAGAAAAGATTGTTGATTTTTTCGTCCTCATAGCAGAGAGTATTAGACTCTCTTTTACTATTTCAGAACCAAGAATACTTACGGTTTTTACCGTTTTTTTTTGACTAGCTAGCAAGAAACATGAAAAAAAAGAAATACCCAAAAGAAATATTTTTTTGTTAAAAAGTAAATTAATATGCATATCTTAATTTGTATTTTGCATGCACTTTCCCATTTTGATCGACATCACCAATCAATGAAAGATATTTATTCACTTTATATTCAACACCGACAGCATGGTTTGGATTTGTGAGTGAAAAAGACCGGTGAAAGGCATAATTAAACGAAATTGTTTTGGTTACATTTGCCCCTATTTTGAAATCTTTCATTCCTTCTGGATCTAAAAGACTGGTTGCACCCTCTATTTTAACTTTCTTTAAAATTCCAAATTGATCCAAACCGCTAAGTTGGATTAACTTTCGATCTAATTGAGTATCAAGCCATCCTTCAACCAAACTTGTCGCTCTGGTTCCAATTCCTGAATAAGATATCTCCTGATCTTCGAATCGTTTACCCCAGGTCAATAATTCCAAGATATCACTTTGCGAAAAACCACTTCCGGAAGTTAGTATTAAATTTGGATTGCTTAATGGACCAGTAAAAGAAATATCAATTTGTTCATCATCAATGGTTGTGATAGCAGTCATATTAAAATAGGGATTGAATTCTTTTTTATCAAAAATTAAATATCCTTCTGTTATTGTGAAGATGTCACCAGAGTAATAAAATTTTCCTTCCTCAAAAATAGCTTCTCCGGAAAAATCTGCAGGAAATATTCCCAGTTTTGTAATATTTATATCTCCTCCAAAACGTGCATCAATCTGGTTGTTTAATAAGGTGAAATCTCCAATAATTGGAAAATTAATCTTATAATTAAATGAGACGCGCCCTTCTTTTGAAAAAGAACCTGCTATGTTTGAGGATGTAAATTCCTTGTACATCTCTACATCTAAGAGCGGAATTTTCCCGCTAACTGTAATCTCATCTTTCCCTTTCATACTAGCATCCAAATTCACTAAACCTTTTATATCCTCTTGGAGCGCTTCAAAGTAAATATTTTCACCAGTAATCCAGATATCAAAGTAAGGCTGGAAAAATTTACTCATATCCATACTACCAGTAAGAAACAAATTTTTTCCCTGTTGTTTCTCCATTGACTTAACCATAATTCCGTTCAAACTTTCTATATTTAATCGGTTCCTTATTAACTTTCCATATCCATCAACTCTATCAATCGGGCTTTTTAGAAGGTTGGTAAAAATTTTAGCATCATTTATCCGTATCCATCCATCCCGAATAAGATTCTGCCAAGTACCATTTAATCCCAGTTTGATATTAAAATCTCCTATAATAGAGTCCACACCCGTTAGATATTGAGTAATAAAACTAAGATCTTTTGTATGCCCCCCCACGTCCAAATAGAGAGGATTATCTAAGGTTGTTTGTCCAAAATGAGCTGACCCTATATTATAATCAAACGGTAAAGATGCAGTACCTCCCAAATGACTTTTCTCTTGGTCTGAAGAAAATTGGGAAAAACTCAAGTTTTTTCCATCATAACTTCCTATACCTTTCACCTGACCAAATTGTATTTTGTCAAACACTGCATTACTAATGGCCACATCAAAATCAAAAAGGGTCTTTTCTGTTGTACCACCTACTATAAAATTACCGCTTATTTGACCTCCGAGATGAAACCAGTCTGGAATCACCTGTGGTAATATTTCCAGATCTAAGTTTGAGAATTTTGTATTCAAATCAATTTCAATTGGTTGCCCACTCTGGCTCTTTAATGGCAAAGTCCCCATTACTTGCAAACCTGTTTTATCCCCATTAATCAAGGTTAATTCTTCAATATGCATTATTTCATCACGAACAAATAATGAAACGACTAAATCGTCAAATTTCTGTCCTAAAATTGACCCCTTTTTCAAAGAAATATCTGAGGAATAATTATACTTTTCTATTGACTCATGGACTCCAAGTTCCCCAAAAATCATTCCGGATATTTTGAAACGATTATCCTGAATAAAAGGAGAAATTAAGGAAGATTCAATATTCGAAAGTTTAAACCTTCCATCCAATAATTTTTTCTTGTGAAAATATCCCTCAACCACCCCATCGTCAACGTGAAGCACAAAAGGTTTTACAATAATTGATTTATCCTTTAGGATGAAGTTTAATGGACTCAGGAGAGCTAAATAATGCCCTTCATAAGCTGCTTGTAATCGATCAAGAAACACATTTCCATTTTCTTCAATTCTCCCAGATAATTGAAGAAAATCATTCCCTTTATTCATTTGAATATTCTCTAATTCTACTACTCCAGAAATAAATTTCAGATCAACAGTACCATTGTCGAAATGGTAATCCTTCCAGATACCATTTTCAAAAATAATATGAGCAAAACCATTTTCAACATTTTTACTGTTATCAAAACTTGAATGAATTTCCATTTCTTCTAAAGAAGCATCTTTATACAGAATATTCCTGCAAAACAAGTCAGCATCCAATGAAGGTTCAGTAAACGAACCAGATACATTCATCTGCCCAGTAGCTACTCCTGTTTCAAGAGAGTCAGACCAAAAATTATTAATAATAAAAACATCTGCTTCTTTCATATCAAATGTCAAATCTATACTTTCAGATCTTAGGTTTACATTTCCCTTCATAATAATCGAACTAGGTCCAATAGATAAAGTAAGGGGATCAATAAATTCCACTAAACTGTCATGATATGAAATAGTACCTGAAATGGAAACTAAATCCTCTAAATATAACTTTGACTCTTGAACTTCTGTTGTTAGAAACAAATTTGATAGTATACCATCACTCATCAATCCTTCGATCAAAACCATTCCTGAAATATTCGTATTCTCTTGGTCTATGAGCCACTGATTTAAGTCTAAATTTGATAATAGAATATTTCCATTTACCCTGCCTGAATCTTTCAAAATTCCATTTACTTTCAACATTGTGGAGTCACTTTTCAGTTCTATTGTTTCCACCAATAACTCCTCAGGGAGGGTTTTCAAGGAAAATTTCCCATGTAAATTCAAACCAAGATCATTGAAGACTTCTGCAATACCATAAAAATTTGTTAAATCAGATTCAAACTTTATCGAAGTTGATAAAGAGGAAAAAACAGGTTTCATGGGAATATCACCAAAAAAATCTTCAGGTAATGATACTTTCCCTATAATCATTTCTCCGGAAAAATGTGCGTCAGGCATCCAAGAATAAAATAAATCTCCCTCAAATGGAATACTTGAAGCCACTCCGCTTATTTGTGATAATATTAATCCGCCTTTTTCTATTTTCATGGATGACTCATTCAAATCAACTCTAAATAAAGAGTCCCCATAATTAACAACCAAATTGTTAACACCTATATTGAGTTCCTGAGATTGGTAACTAGTGTTACCAGCAAATTCCAGATCAAAATTATAAACAATATCCATATTTGTCATTTCCATTTTTCCGTTCAATCGCAAATCATCAATATGAAACGGGAACTTAGGAAAACCTAATTCGATTTTTTTCCCTACTCCACTTTTAATAATAGAATCACCTTTAAGTGCTATCTTCATTTCATTTATTTCAAGGAGATCCAGTGATAATTCCCCTGTTATAAG
>NYYF01000045.1 GCA_002686675.1 Fidelibacterota bacterium | reverse complement strand
TTCTCAATTTGGAAATCTGGGTTTGTTGTATATTGATCTTCGATAATTAATGATGAATTCCCATTATTTGTGACATCAAGATTGAGCGTGTATGAATCACCATTTTCAACAAAAGGGTAATTGAGCTCCCATGAGCTTATATCAATATCCGCACCGGCAATTTCCCCAAACTCAAAAACCTGTAATAACATCCATTCAGCGGAATAAATGTAATTCCCCGAAGAATTGATAGCCATGGTCCGTCTGCCGTTTGCCTTAAAGCCAATCCGTTCCAGTTCGGTACCATTCCATTCCAATACTTCCACATCGTCCCAATCAGATACAGCAATTTTTCCTTCAAACGGTTGAATTCTATTGGCCAATCCGCCTGTATTATAATTATCTAATAATAACGGCGATTCAGGCGCGTTTACATCAAAAACACTCACTCCACCAGAACCTAAGGCAGCGTAGAGGAATCCATTTGCAATTGCTAGGTCTTTTATTGCGCTTCCTGTGGACAATGAGTTGACTTCAAATGGATTTTCTATATTACTAATGTCGAGAATTCGAATGTTCTCTCCATCGGCTGTATAGGCGAAATTCTCATGCAAAAGGATTGCCCAGGCGTTTTCCATTTGGGCTGTAGAGATTAAACTTGGGTTTGCAGGATTGGAAATATTAAAAAACAAAACACCATCTGCATGTGCGCAGACGGCCAGAATATCTCCGGAGATATCCATATTTTCAAGAATAAAATTATTTCCGTATGTTCCAGAGATATACCCCAAATTTTGTGGATTTGAAGGATTGGATATATTGACAAGGGCGACCCCCCTGTGTGTCGTAATATACACCACATTTCCGGAGCCTCTGGCATAGTAACAGCGGGTGTTGCCGCCTCCGCCTCCTCCCTGCAGTTGGAGGTTTGCTAAATGAGCAGGCGTTTGTGAGTTTGCAATATCATAAAACTCAATTCCCTGGAGATTGCCGGGAATGATGAGTGTATTCCCTACAATTTCAACATCTAATAATTCTCTGGAGGTTGGATCATAAATTCCATGAATGATCAGGTTCTTGCCCAATCCAAAATTGATTGAGACCAAGATGGTGAATAACAATGTCATATGTTTCACTTTCATGGTATAATACTATTTCTTCTTTTTAAGTATAAAAATAACGGATTCCAGAAGAACTTTACTCATTTTATCAGGGCACCTTCTCCTACTCTTCACTAATTGCTTCGGGAGTAGGATAACTGAGAAATTTCTCTTTGACGCCGGATTTTAAGCTGTTACCCATTTTCTGCCAGGATCCAACCTTGGGAAGACAGCCATTCCAGGGCTTCCTTTTCCCGCTGGTTATTCACAATCATTGTTACCTCGTCTCCAGCCTTAATTTCAGTGGTATCATCAATCGGTTGGGACTTGGATTCCCTATGCAAAATCAAAGGTAAAATGATGCCTTCCATCCCATCCTGAAAATTATTATTTGATGCAGGTGAGGTTAGAGAATACCTGTTTATTAATGTTATTTCACGCTGAATCCAGCCTGCCCATTGTTCAATATCGCACTGTCTTCCAAACGGAATTCTTCCGCCAATTTCTTTGACCATTTCTGAAGTAATTCCTTCAGCCATGCTTTTAATGCCCACAAGGATCGTGCTGAGTTTCCCGATCTCTTTTGCTTTGGTTCCAAACAAGAGATTGACTTCTTCATTAGAAGAAAGCCCCATGGCGCCCATTCGCGTATCAATTTCAGCCCGGAGCAATGTTTTCTCATCCAATCCATTGCCATAGATAACCTTGATTCCTTCTTCTTCTGCAAGCCTGCAGGCTTTTGGATTTTGATCGATACAGATAACCTCTTCCCCGGATCCTATTAATACTTTTGCTAACGATCGGCTAAGATAGTTTGCGCCCAGTATTACCCAACCAACATTTTCAGGTCGTTTCAACCCTAAGAATTGTGCAGCAAGACTCCCTGTTAACCCGGAGAGTAACACTGTAACGGCAATAAGGGAAAACACCATTGCCCGTAGCTGACTTCCATCAACGCCGTGTTTTTCCAGCTCCAAGGCAAATAAGGAAGCAACCGCAGCAGCAACGATCCCTCTTGGAGCAATCCATGATAAAAGAGCTTTTTGTCGGAGATTAAGGTTTGATCCCATTGTCCCGATATATACATTCAAAGGACGTAAAACACAGACAAGAATGGTTACAGTTATTATTCCTCCCCATCCAAGCTCTGTTACTTCTATAAGTCTTACATCTGCGGCTAAAAGGATAAAAAGCATACCGATAAGTAACACAGTCATCTGTTCTTCAAATTCCCTTAATTCTCTGTGTATATGAGTTTTCATATTTCCTACCACCAGACCTGCGGCTGTCACAGCAACGATCCCGCTTTCAGGACTTATGGAATTAGCGCCTTGAAATAAAGCAAAAACCAGGGAGAGAGTAAAAACGTTTTCCAATCCTTCTGGAATAAGATTACGAAAACGAAGCAGGAAAGCCAGAAAAAACCCACCAGCGGCTCCAATAGCACTTCCAACGATGAGTCGGGTTATAATATGAAAAAGTCCTGTCAGGAAAGATAACCCTGACGGACTTAGGGCAATTTCAAGGGCGACAACTGCGATCACTGCCCCGATAGCATCCAGTAGGACTCCTTCTGCTTCCAAAACAGTCGAAACAGATCTTCTCAACTTGAGCCGCCGTAATAAAGGGGTAATCACTGTTGGTCCGGTAACAATTATAATGACACCGAATAACAGTGAAATCCTCCAATCCCATCCTAAAAATATTTTAGCAGTAACTGTGCCTCCCAAGGCAGTAACCAAGGCACCCGTTGTGATAAGCTGCCGTATGGTTTTTCCTTCACGTCGAATTCTGTTTATGTGCAGATTCATCCCGCCTTCAAACAGGATAACAGCAACGGCAAAACCGACAATAAATGGCAGAGAATTACCCAGGCTGGAAGGATGTACAATTCCCAAAGCATCGGGACCTAACAAAAGACCTGTCCCCAGCAACAATACAATCCCCGGGATACGAAGATGACGTGCCAATACCTGGGCTATCATTCCGAAAGCCATGGCGAAGGCGAGGGTGAGTGCTGGATTATTCATAAATTGTTATTAGTAATTTTGGTGATTATGCATTTTTCGGACTAAGTGTTAAATTCACTTGGATGAAATATTTTTCAATTCACATCTTAATTAATTTAAAACGTTAATAAACTCATTCAAATCTGAAACCACTTTTCTACCAGTGGTTTTTAACCTTTCCTGACTCACATGACCATTGGACACCAGAACACAATCGATTTCCATAGCTTCCGCCACTTCACTGTCATGGATCGTATCCCCAACCATGATAACTTCTTCAGGGTGATATTGCATTTCATTGATCCAGGACACACCAAGCGCAGTTTTTCCTGTGGCATATTGGTTGTCTATTCCCAATACTTTTATAAAATAGTCGGCCAGACCATGATCTTTGATCCATTCATTCAAGAATTCCTGTTTACCAGCGGATAAGATGGATTGTGATCGGCTACTCTCTTTTATTCTATCTAAAACAGGTATCACCTCATCATGCAGGTCAACCCGATGAAAATGGTCCTCATAATATTCCACAAACTCATCTCCCGGCACATGGAAAGGTTCCTTCTCAAAATCGAACCCCACTTTTTTATAATAATCTTCTACAGGAAATGAGAAAATTTCCCTGTATCGATCTTCAGTAAGTGTTGATATTTTCCGTTTATTCAATGCTGTGTTAATAGCTTCCACACAGAGCCACCGATCATCCAATAGGGTGCCGTTCCAATCCCAAATAATGTGTTTTATCCTCATGATTTACGTGGAAACATTGACCAGATTATTCAAATAGACCGGAATATATTCCAAGGGTTTTACAATCACTTATTTTCCCGTAAATTTGTAGGTTATCATGTACATAATCCTTGATTTGTTTTGGATATTCACACATTGAAAATAAAATTAGCCCAGCACTTGGTAAAGGAATTACCAGGAAAACCTGCACAGAAAATAATGCTGACGAAACCAAGAAACCCCATCAATTATTCCTCGAATAGTGATTGTCCCAATCCAGCTGCTGTGTTAATCCTCCTTTTCCCCGTCATACAGGACATTCGGTTTTTCCTCACAAAACGAACCAATGTGGTTCAGTACCATAAGGGACAGATTTCCTTACCGGGAGGTGCCTGGGAAGAAGGAGAACAGTTGTGGGAAACAGCTTTGAGAGAAACGAATGAGGAAATTGGAGTGCAGGCAGAACATATTCAATTCATGGGTGCATTGACACCCCTCTTTGTCCCAGTTACTGGTTTCTTGATCCATCCTTTTGTGGGCTGGGTGGATGATAAACCAGAGACATATCCGGATCCAACAGAAGTTGAGTCTTTGTTCTCGGCTTCGGTCTTATCACTTACGGATCCAAATTCTTGCCAGTGTGAAAAACGGACTATTCGGGGCTACGTGTTTGATGTTCCTTATTTTCAGTTAAACAGGCAAAAGGTTTGGGGTGCAACATCTATGATTTTATCAGAATTAAAAACAATATTAAAAGAGGTTCTTGATGAATAAAATAGGTATTGATCTTGGTGGAACAAAAATTGAAGGAATTGTACTGGATGAGAATTATAATACAATTGATCGAAAAAGAATTCCAACAAATCGAGAAGATGGCTACGAGGCCATAATAAAAAGAATAGCGGGTTTAGGCCATCAATTATTAGAGAAATCAACTGGCGTTGAACAGATTGGTATTTGCACTCCAGGTGCAGTGGATCCCTCTAAAGGAATAATGAAAAACAGCAACACAATTTGTCTTATTGGTAAACCCCTGCAAATAGATTTGGAAAGAGAATTTGATCTTCCTGTAGCAATGGAAAACGATGCAAACTGTTTTGCCCTTGCTGAGGCAATTTTTGGAGCGGCTAAAGGTTATGGTGTGGTATTTGGTGTTATTATGGGCACAGGTGTTGGGGGTGGAATAATCATCAATAGCAATATCCATCAGGGCCCAAATCATATTGCCGGGGAATGGGGGCACCATGTTCTATACCCCGATGGAAGAGATTGTTATTGTGGAAATAAAGGGTGTACAGAATCATATATCAGCGGTACTGCTTTAGAAAAGGAATGGTATGAATTAACAGGAGAGAATCATACCGTAACTGATATTATCGATAATAGTTTATATAAGTCACACCCTGAATGGAAAGATAAATTCATCCTCAACTATGGACGTGCTTTAAGTAATATAATCGATATAATCGATCCTGATTGCATTGTGTTGGGCGGTGGGCTTTCAAAAGTTGATATGCTTTATTCTGAAGGAAAAGATGCTGTGTATAGTGAAGTGTTAAGTGATCACGTTTTAACCCCCATTTTGAAGAATCAACTTGGAGATTCAGCAGGAGTATTTGGGGCAGCACTTCTCATGGGAAATGGTCAATGAAGTTTGCGCGGTGGCTGAATTCTCTCTCAAATGTTGATCACCTGGTTATCCTCTTTCTATTCATCTTAGCAGGATTATTGGCACATCTCACTTTACAACAGGTAAGGAAATGGTACACAAAACAACAAGAGGATAATCCCTTTGCAAAGAAAATACGAATTAGCCCCATCGCCTTTTTTGCTGTGACGATTCCCTACACAATTATTCTGTACAAACTATTGAATGGATACCTAAAAATTTGGATTGGGCAATTATTCTAGAAAGATATCTAATTGTTATCCAAAAAATAATATACTCGATTTTAATGTAGAAACAGAAAGCCCACAGGAGCATTGGGGGTATGGAGGGAAAGTTGCTCCTGCAGACTTTAAATTTTAAAGAAAAAAAGTGAACAAATGAATCAATTTAACAAGCGACAGACTATTACAAGATTAATATTCAAGGCAACAATTTATTTTTGAATGTTCAGGATATTTTTGGGATCTTTTTCCCCTTTAAAATCAGCGGGGAAGATTAAAAAATATTCAGGTGATTGATAACAATTACTTTTTCTTTGATTTTGTCCGTAGTTTTTCCATAATCTTCCATGCAGTCTTGGGAAGGCGATCCAAATCATTAAACTCCCCAGCTCCTTTCAGCCATTCTCCACCATCAATTGTCACTACCTCCCCATTGATATAACCAGAACCTTCACTGAGCAGATAAGAAGCCAAATCTGCCAATTCCTGATGTTTCCCAAATCGCTTTAAGGGGATTCTGTTTTTCATTTTTTTCTCAAACCCAAGCCCTGGTGGCACAAGGCGTTTCCAGGCACCTTTTGTTGGAAACGGACCCGGTGCAATTGCATTGGTTCGGATACCATACTTTGCCCATTCCACAGCCAGTGAGCGGGAAACAGCAAGTACCCCCGCTTTTGCTGCTGCGGATGGAACTACGTATCCGCTACCGGTCCAAGCGTAGGTAGTAACGATATTCAGGATGGTTCCACTGCCTCGGCTGATCATTTCCTTCCCAACGGCAAGGGTCATATTGAAAGTTCCAAGAAGAACAATATCTACAACGACCTTGAACGCTTTTTCTGTAAGGTTTTCCGTTGGAGAAATAAAATTCCCAGCAGCGTTATTTACTAAAGCGTCAATGCGGTCAAATCTACTTTTTGTCTGTTTTAGAAGTTCATCAATTTCCAGCGGATTGCGCACATCACAGCTAAAAGGAAATACTTTTGCTCCAGTCTGCCGGAGTTCTTCCGCAGCCTGATCCAGCACTTCCTGTTTTCTGCTGGAAATGATCAGGTTAGCACCAAGTTCCCCAAACCGGGTTGCCATGGATTTTCCAAGGCCGGTGCCTCCTCCGGTTATAAGAATGGTTTTATTTTTTAACAGGTCTGGTTGAAACATAGCCTTCTCCTTTACTTGCAGACTTATGGGAATCCCTTGTACTTTTCAGTATGAATCCCCTGGTTATGATTGGATCCATTCTTTTTATGTTCGGGCTGCTTGTTTTCAGCTTGAAACTCATCGCATTCAACCGTAAAAAGTACATGTATGAGGATTCTCAAACAACCCCAACTGATTTTTCATCTGCCTATTCCAGTTTGTTCATTCGGATCCTTGCACTGGTTGTCCTCGTAATTGCTTTTATTATTTTATATATGTTTAACCATTAATGAAAATACAGAGGATTCTTGTGTCCTGCTTATCCCCTGAAATAAATTTTAAAGGAGAGTTTTGTATTATTAATAGAAAAACCTCTCTAATTGAAGAAATGAGAAGAACTGAAAAAGAATCCGTCTAATCCTAAACTAGAGAAAATAATGAATGATATTTCGGAAAACACGCCCAAACTGAACTATGAACTGGACTATCATGGGAAAGATATCCTTTTAAAGCTGGCCCGTTGGAGTAAATTTGTAGGATTAATTAATATAGCTTTCGGATTCATTTACTGTTTAACCATTTTCATATTTTCAATACCCACAGTTATTATAGGTATTTTTTTAATACTTATTGGCACGCGATTGACTTCTGTTGCGGGGAATCTTAACTATTGTGTCCTCCATGAAGAATCAACCAGTTTTTCAGAGGCACTAGATCAGTTGCGGTCTTACATGTTTCTCTATGGTACAATGATGATTGTGATGGTTGTTATTATCATCATACTCATCATTATAGCAATAATGTTCGGTGTGGCCGTACAGGATTTTTTCTTTGAAGCTACTGATGATATTGTCATCCGTTCTTTGCTATCTCAACTTATTTAAGGCCCGGCAACATCACATATGACAATTATTGATTAAGAAAGGGTTTTACTCTTTATCAAATACCTGGTCTATTTTTTCCCCGACTTTCTTTTCAAGTATTTGTCCGCCTTTCTCCTTCCCTTTTTCAACTGTATCCTGGATTGTTTTCTGCACATCATGGAGGGATTTCGGAATCTCTTTTCCCGTCCAAACCATATAGGCGATATAGAGTACAAATATTGCCGCTCCAATGATAACCAATTTCATGAGTTTCTTGATCACTCCAAATAAAATAATCAAAGCCAATACCACAGCTACGGCAAGATAAACGGGATTCCCTGTCAATTGATCAATAATTGTTTCCATTATTTTTCCTTGTGTTTCAATTTTGCACGATTAACAAAACCTGATTTTTCTTCATATTCCTGGATGAGTTCCATAATTTTTGGATGGTCAGTCATCCCCAGGGTCATTTCTTCCAGATACCCAGTTTTAGATACTATTTTTTTTTGTTTTTCCATTTGTATTTTTATCACTCCCACGTAATGGCCATCCTTCCCCGCTTGGGTAATGAGGACACCGTTTTCCTCCTTTGGATCATGGATAACTGTCTGGCTGTGCGCTCCGATAATGATATCTACTTCTTTCAATTGTTGTGCAAAAGATACATCCTGGTCAAAGCCCTGGTGTGAAAGCACTAAGACGACATCCACTTTCTGACGAATTTTCTTTAAAATGTTTTTTACTGTTGTGACAGGATCATGGAGTGTAATAGCGTTGCTGATTTCCTTTGGATAATATTTGAATGACCGATTTCCCAGGATCCCCAGGATACCTATTTTTAGACCGCCTCTTTCCACAATTTTTAATGTCATGGACCCTTGAATCAATGGCGATTGAACATTTGATACAACTAAATCAGCACCAATCCGGCGCAAAATTCCGTCCATTGATTCCTGCCCGCGAGTGAGTTCCTGATCCCCGGGAAGAATTGCATCATATGGAATAAAACTGTATGCTTCTGTGACGAGACTATCTTTCAGAGGCTTATGGACGGGCGAAAAAAAATCCCCGGCATCTACTACTATTGTATTGGGATGTTCTTTTAGAAACGATTGAACAAAAACGGCCCGCTTTTCCAACGATCCAAGGGGCAGATCAGGACAGTAACAATT
>NYYF01000044.1 GCA_002686675.1 Fidelibacterota bacterium | reverse complement strand
CGCAAAAACCCATATATTTCGGGATTAAATCATAAGGACGGACAAAATCAAAAAGAATAGTTTTATTTAACATTTTGCGGTTCGTAGGCGCGAAGCGCCAGAGTAAAAACATAAAATTTTAGAAAATAGGTAAGATATTCAAATTAAGTGCGGTTAAAACGGATTTTCTAAAATTTATGTTTTTGCTTTCCAATTTTTTCCATATTTTCGCCTTTGGCGAAAATGACAAAGCAAGTTTTTAGTTTCCCGCGCTTTTATTAACAATTAACTTTAAGCATAAACAATATGAAGACAAAATATTTTTTATACGCCCGCAAGTCCACCGAAGACGAAGAAAGGCAAGTGATGTCTATTGAAGCCCAGCTTGTGGAGTTGGCGGAGTTTGCCAAAAGAGAAAACATAGAAATTATTGAGCAGTTTATTGAAAGCAAAAGCGCAAAGAAGCCGGGCAGAAAGGTTTTCAATGAAATGATGGAAAAAGTCCATGCCAGCCGAGAATCAATCGGACTTTTGGCGTGGCACCCAGACAGATTGGCTCGCAACAGCATTGACGGCGGGCAAATAATCTATCTTATTGACCAAGAAAAGATCGCTTCTTTGCGCTTCCCCACATTTTGGTTTGAACCAACTCCGCAAGGATTGTTTATGCTTCAAGTGGCGTTCGGGCAAAGCAAGTATTATTCTGATAACTTATCCGAGAATGTTAAGCGTGGGAAACGGCAAAAACTCAGGCGCGGGGAATATCCGGGCAAAGCTCCTTTGGGGTATGTGAACAACCCTAAAACGAGAAACATTGATGTTGACCCCGTAAAATCCAAAATCACGCAAAAAGCGTTTGAGGAGTTTGCAAACGGAAAACATAGTTTAAAATCTTTGGGCGAGCGCCTGAGTTTTTGGGGCGTGGTCAGCTCAACAGGAAAATCTCTTGCCAAAGCCACGATACAGCGAATGCTGACGCAACAGGCGTATATCGGGCTTATCGTAGAAAACGGCGAAACATACGAGGGAAACTTTAAGCCAATCGTTTCCAGAGCGACTTTTGAAATGGTCCAAAAGGTTTTGAAAGAGCGAGGAAGGCCGAGAAAGACGAGAAACGGGCATGATTTCCCTTTTGTCGGGCTTTTGCAGTGCGGAGAATGCGGAGCAATGATAACGGCGCAGTGGGCAAAAGGAAAATACCGTTACTACCGATGCACCAAAAAGCATGGCAAATGCTCGCAAAGCTATCTGAACGAGGACTTGCTCGCCAAACAATTAAAAAAGGAAATTTCAAAAGTCGCTCTCGGCGAAGACTGGACAAATCAAATGCTTGCCAAAGTTGACGAATGGGAAAAAGAGCAAGAGCTATCTTCGCATGCTTTCGCCAAAAATCTTGGCAAGGAAATAGCGGAAACCGAAAAGAAGCTGGACAAATTGGTTTCCGCTTATCTTGACGGCATTGTGGATAAAGATATTTATCTTGCCAAAAAGAACGAACTCATCAAAACCAAAACCGCCCTCTTGGATAAGAAAGGCGATTTTGGGCGAAAGGGAAACAATTGGCTCGAACTTTTGAGAAATTGGATAAAGTCGCTTAACCATGCCGAAAAACTTGCTTTGTCTAAAGATTTTTATGAAATAAAAATCTTTTTGGAAAAAATTGGAACGAACCGCAAAATGTTAAATAAAACTATTCTTTTTGATTTTGTCCGTCCTTATGATTTAATCCCGAAATATATGGGTTTTTGCGAGCGTAGCTCCGCTCCTGCGGAGCGAAGCGAGCAAACTCTTTCTTTAAAAAATTCGGAAAGTTTCGTATTGTCGAAAATTCTGAACGAAGCTCGAACTTTTTTCGAGCGACAATCTGCGCATTGAGAACGCAGAACCCGCCCAGCGTTTCCGCTCCGCTTTAAGGCGGAGCAAAACAGAAAAATTTTCTCTACATTTTTTTAATCGCGCGTGCCCAAAACTTTTTTCAATTAAGGAAACAAAATTTTTCTGTTTTGCCTTCCCGCTAAGGCGGGAATTGCGGAAACGCTCCCACCCCAACCGCGCCTTCGGCGCGGATAGCGCAAGCGGGCAAAAATTCATTTCCCCCAGACCCCCTTTTCTTTTTGCCCGCTTGCTTTCGGGCTTCGCCCGATTTTTTCGGCGGGGATTTCAAAAACTATGCAGCTACATGATCCTCATGCGCAAAATCTTCATTCAGTAAATTTACCATATCAACATCATCAGGCCAGTCCCTAATCGTTCTTCTTAAAACGACAATGTTTTCTCTATCTCCGAATATATTGGCGGCCTCAGGGTCTTTATTGCTAATATCCCGCCATACTCTTTCTCGGAAAGCGTTTTCTAATTGTTCAACTTTGGCGAGATTATTAGTATCTTTATAGTGTCGTATTCTTCTGTTGTAAAGCCGTGCCAACTCAGGATTCATATCGTAATCAACAAAAATTTTATTTTGCCCTTCAAAAACAGCCACTTGTGGAGTAAGATGAATGCCGAAATTATCGGCTTCGTCAAGTTTTTCCTGCGAGGGGTGATATTCTTCCGGCAATACATAAACATAACGAGGAATGCCGTTGCCCTCGGCATTATTCCATATATCTTCATTGTTAATTATTGATTTTTTACCCGGTTCCGGCATTCTTGTCGCATGAGGTTCTTTATCGTAATAGTCGGCTATCAAGCGCGCGGTTTCGCATTCGTTTTTATTACCAGAAAAATCATTAAGAATATAATCGGCAACCTTATTTTCTTCGGGGAAAAAATTGTCATTATTTTTTAAGCGACTACTAGATGATCTTATGGAAGATATAATGTTTTTCTCGTCTTCTGTCTTTTAGTCTGGTTTTTCCTTGCTTGAACTTAATTGTTTTTCAATTTGATCCAGGCGTTCCTGTGATGAATAATGATAAAGAATTCCTAACAGATAAGCTCGTTTCATCGGGTTTTTTTCTACTGCGATGTCATATATGGCTTCCCCTGTTATATTTTCAACATCTTCCTTATCTCTCTGTTGTATTTCCGATAACGATTTTAGTAAATTTTCATAAGCATAAATTTGCGTGCTGGCATGTTCACCATTCGTGCCCAAAACGACATTACCTAGAATATTAGACATTTCTTTGGCTGAAATTTTCTTTTCATAAAAATCGTTGATTTTTTGCTCAACATTTTTATATTCTTTGGCAATTTCAGCTCTTTTTTGCAAACTTGACACTTCGTATGTTTTTTCTATGAAATTTTCAAATTTTTGTCTTGGCATATGAATAATTAAAGCAAAAATTTATTTCTCAATCAAGACGGCACCGGAACTTTCAAGATCTACGGAAATCCGCTCTCTCAATTGCTCGGGAAACGATTCATAAATTATTTTTCTACCCATTTCCATTTTTTCAGAATCAAGCGGGATATTTTCAATCTTTGTAAAACCCGTTTCTTCTGCTAATTTCTCAATGATTTCAGGCGTAATTATTTGACTTTCTTCCGGCCCCATAAATTTTACCAAGTTATCCATTTTAGCGAGCATGTAGCCATAGTTATTGATGATAGCAAACTTGTCGTGCTGTAAAATTCTATGCGTTTCCTCTAAAATTTTCTTGCATTCTTCCGGATTGATGAAAATTTCCTTCCCGCCCTCGCCCTTAAACGAAGAATTGAAAAGGTTTAAAATAACGGCTCCGCCGTCTATTGATTCATTTTTGAATGGTAGCTGAAAAGCGTTGCCCATAACTGACTCTCTGCCTTTCTCTTTTTGATATTTAAGCGCATTTTCAGCAACATCTACGGGAATAATTTTGGCGTCTTTTTGTTTAAGAATTTCCTGAAGTTCGGAAGATAGCGGCGATAGTTCTCTTTCCGGTGATTCTGTTAACGGTGGCGGATAGCCGGCGCCAATATCAACTACTTTTTTGTTGTTCAAATCATATCTTTCCAAAAGCTCTCTGTATTTTTCTGCGCTAACAAAATCAAAATATTGTCGCGGAAGCAACTCTAAACTTTTTCCAAATGTTTCCCAATACTTTTGTCCTTCACGCTCAAATTTTTCCATAGATGATTATTCAATTTCTTGTTCACCTTCTCTTGTTTTAAATACTACTTTGCCTTTAGAAATTCTTAATCCCGTAATAGATGCATCTTCTTCTTGTTTAAGATATGCATGGTCTTCGTATGCCATTTTTGTGCCCTTATTATGTTTTGTGATATATACTTCATATCTCAATTGCGGATCGGAAGCTACGGCGTCAATTTGCTCTTTTATCACAAAAGCTCCTAAACCAGTTTTTAAGCTCACGGCTTTTTTAGTTACATCCGGCCTTTCATAATTAACATATGTAGGTGTTCCTTGAGGCATTGTCACCCCTGCTGGATAAGTAGCAACCATTTGAGGCTTCTTTTCCCACATTTTTAATTTTTCCGACATTATTTTTTCAATTTCCTGCTCTATCAAATTTTTAAATTCAGCTTGTTCTTCCGCAGAAAGAGCTTCAAATTTTTCTTTTTCAGTTATATTTTCAAAAGAAAAATTTACACTTGTAGGTGAATATTTATCACCTGGGATTGCTTCAATTTTTAAATTCAAAGAGTTTTTTGCCTTTTTTACATCTTGAATTTCAAGTTTATTAAAATGGTATTGCGGTTGATCATTTGAAGCTGACCATCTATCTCGCCACTGATATTCTTTTTCCTGTGATTGGCCATTGCTCCAAACAATTACTCTTGAAAAATAAGCTATACCTCCGCTTTTTCCATATTCGGAACGACTTCCCAAAAAGACAAGTGTTTTGTTTTTTACATCTACATCCTGCAAATCCAAAGAAGAAGGCCCTATTTCTTTCAGAAAATCTATGGCTTCAGGCATCTTCTCTTTTACATCTTTATAATTTTCGCCAAGCAATACCATTACATCTTCGTTTAATTTTCTTTCAGCTTTCACGGCTTCAATATCATTTTTAATTTTATTTATATTGCCAAGTAATTGTTCGCTTTTTTCTTTTCCGTATAGTGCCAAAATTTCAATATCAGTTGCTGTTTTGTGATAAATTGTTCCTTGTGGCGTCGCTTCAGAATAACCAGGATTTTTGTAATTATCGAAAGGTTCAATGTCATAACATCTGTCACCCTTGTATTTTAAGTAGGGAATTTTTTCTCCAAATATGGCTCCGAGATTTACTTTTCCATTCACACAACCCCCACAACTGCTGGGATTTTTAAATGAACCAAAACCTCCACCACAACCAAATTTTCCAGGATGTTTTTCATCCAGCCCCAAAAAAAGCAATGCCATTCGTTGGTCGTCTTGCCTTAATTCATCTATCGTTTTATTTACTTTTTCTCTCTGTTCTTCGGTTATCTCAAGAAATTTCCCTTTTTTCTGAATAGTGCTTCCTCGATCATATCCGTAAGGTGCGGTTTTGATTTCTCCTTCTTCCTGTGTGTAGTCTATGGAATCTACAATTTCATTTATATCTTTGTCATTTTTTAAAAGTTCGTTGTATAGATAATCTTTATTTTCTTCTCTCAACAGATAAAGAACTTCTCCCGGATTATATCTATCTAACAAAAACTCGGGAATTTTTTCGGGGTCGCAAGAATCATTTTTTATCCAATTCTTTGTTTCTTCTCTTTCTTCTTGAATTTTCTCGGCTAATTTGATTTCGGCTTCTTCATAATCTTTAGCTTCGCCAGACTCAACTAATTTTTTCAATTCCGCAGCTTCGCTATAAGCTGCGTTTTTAATTTTCTCTTGATATTCGTGGCGATAGCCTTCAATTTTCTTTTGATCTTCCTCTTTTGAAAAATCAAATTCTGGTCCCTTTTCCATATTTTTTCTATTTTCCTTATATAACTTATGGTTATAAAGAAAACCTCAAGTTAGTTTCGGAAAAATTAAGTTAATGTTAATTATTTGAATCGACTTATTTATTACTTATATCTTCCCCCCCCCCCGACTAATTTGGCAATAGCCATTATTTGCTAATTAAATCCTCTATGCCGACCTCTAACGCCTTGGCAATTTTTTGAACGGTATCAATGCTCGGACTCTGTATTCCGCCAGATTCAATTTTAACAATGGCGGCGTGGGATATATCCGCCAATCTCGCAAGTTTATCCTGTGACAATCCCTTTTCTTTTCTATATCTTTTTATATTTTTTGCTACTGTGGATATTGTATTTGACATTATAATATGATAGTATATATACTATACTACAGATAGTATTTTAACTTTTGTAAATTATCTATACCATTATCATACATGATATTTAAAGTTTAGTAAATAAAGGGGAGTTCCTTGTTGCCGCCCGCGAATGGGCGGGAGGGTCAAGGGCGGCTATTTAAAAATCATAATGAAATCCCCGCCGAAAAAATCGGGCGAAGCCCGAAAGCAAGCGGGCAAAAAGAAAAGGGGGTCTGGGGGAAATGAATTTTTGCCCGCTTG
>NYYF01000043.1 GCA_002686675.1 Fidelibacterota bacterium | reverse complement strand
TGTACAAAGCAAAGAAACTGGGTGGGAATAATGTCGCAGTTTGTGCATAATTATAAGGAATTATTTTACTTTTTTTAAACTGATATGATACCAAATTGTATTGTTACTGAAAAAATAATGGGAATTAGTAGGCTTGAATAGTATGATTCTTATGTATCAAAATTTGATTTTGCTAATTTTGATTTTGCTTGGATTATCCTGTCATTCGGGTTCACAAGTTTCTCCCTCAGATTTATCACCAACCGATCAGGCAAAAGAAGAAACTACTGTTAATCCTGAAGCTCTCCAGCATTTTATGGATGGACAGCTTTATATGAATCAAGGAAATTATTCTTTGGCAGTGACTGAGTTTCAGGAAGCCTTGAGGTTCGATCAGGATGTTAGTACAATCCATATTTCCCTTGGAGAGTGTTTTTGGGCACTTGAAAAACCGGATCGTGCTGTTTTTCACCTTGAAAGAGCAATATATTTAAATCCGGACGATACCGAAGCAAGAAACGTTCTAGCTCATCAATTTATCAATCGTCAAATGTTTGACAGGGCTAAGGAACAATATGAGATTTTGGCTGAATCTGATCCAGAAAATGTGGAAAATATAATAGTTCTTGCAGAGTTGGCTAAATTGCAACATCAGTTTGAGGAAGCAATTCATTATTACCAAAAAGCATTCGACTTAGATCCTCAAAGGATTGAATCTCTTAAAAAAGCAGTAGAAATAGCCTTGAAAATCAAACGATTTGATTTGGCACAGTTTATTATAAAACGGATGACTCTGGAAGACAAATCCAACATCCAGTACCTTGAAAACTATGCGGATATTGCTATTATGAATGGTGATAAAAAAGAGGGAATAAAGGCATTGAAACAAATTGCTGATTTGGAAGGACCATCATCGGGTGTACTCAATCAAATTGGTTTATTGTATTACGAAATTAATCATCCTGATTCAGCTTTAAAGGTATTCAGTCAGGTGTACGAGTTGGATAGTTTGAATATTTTGGCTCTGCACTTGCTTTCACAGATCAACAGGGAAGAAGAACATATAGAGAAAGCCCAATATTTTGCAGATCAAATGATCTATTTTCATCCTAGTGAACCCAGAGGTTATATAAACGCTTCACTTGCTCTGCTTATTCAGAATAATCATGAGAGAGTTATTCAAATCCTTTCAAAACAGGCAGATATATTTCTAGAGAAATTTACTATTCAGTACTTGCTGGGTTTGAGTTATAATTTGGATAATAATCATGAGCTGGCTGAGCAATTTTTCAAACGTGCTTTGGCTATTAATCCAAAATCGAGAAATGTTCTTCATTCTCTTGCTATCATTTATGATAAAACGAACCAAGTATCACAATCTGATAGCATCTATAATGAGTTGATTCATTCAGATAGTACTGATGCGCAGGCACTCAATAATTATTCCTATAGCTTGGTTGAACGCGGGGAAAAATTAGATATTGCACTTGCAATGTCCAAAAAAGCGATTTTTCTTTCTCCGAAGAGCTCGGCTTATCTTGATACATATGGTTGGATCCATTTCAAAATAGGGAATATTGACAGTGCATTGGCTTATATCAGAAAATCTGTTGAAATTGAAGATACCAATGCAGTAGTTCTCGAACATTTTGGTGATGTATTAATAAAAAATGCGGAAATCGAAGAGGCAATTCACTATTTTCGAAAAGCATTAGAAATAGATCCAAACAATGCAGTTTTGAGAAAAAAATTAAGTGAATTATAATCGATTCATACTTGTATTAATTATGTCTTTTTTTGTTCTGAGTAATTGTAGCCAAAAAACCGGATATGGCATGATAATTCCAGATTATAAATGGTCTTATGAAGAGTTGAAATCAGAGTACAAACAATGTCGAGGAAAGGGCCAGTTAATATCAAAGGGAGAATTCCAGGGGAAATTGACCTTTTATTTTACAGTAATGAATGACAGTACTTATATTCAATTCCGTGATTTTCTTGGACGGCGGACATTATATCTTCAACTTTTGGCAAATGAGGTCTATGCTTGGGATATTCTCCAAGACAAATGGTTTTTAACAACTCAAATTCAGAGTCAGTATCCTTTTTTAATAGTACTTGAACCAACAGATTTAACCAGGTATTTCTGGGGTATTGATCCTCAACTCAGAAGAAAAGAATATCCAAAGGATTTCATGTTTGACCATAAGTCCATAAGTATTAGCTTTCAAACGAAACCAGACGCTGTCGGATCCATGGTGTCCAAGGCTATATTTCAGATTAATGATAATCAAACCCAGGTTGAGATTGAGATTGAAGAACGGGAATACGGTATGTCCTATCCTCGTTTAATTAGAGCAATTCCTCCAACAATTTTACATAATTAACAGGCAGATTAAATGATTTCTGTTATTATCCCAGCTTTCAATGAAATTGGTTCTCTTCCGGAATTAATGGATCAGCTTCGAAAGGCTTTGCATATTTATAAAAAGTGGGAAATCTTATTTGTAGATGATGGTTCAACCGACGGTTCTACTGAATTTCTTAATGATTTGTCAAGAAAAGATGAAAACGTGACTCTGATTCAATTTCATCGAAATTATGGAAAATCAGCTGCTCTTGCAGAAGGGTTTAAGCGTGCTAAGGGAGAATTCCTCATTACCATGGATGCAGATTTACAGGATGACCCTGCCGAAATTCCAAATTTAATGAAAAAACTTGAGGAAGGGTTTGATCTTGTATCTGGATGGAAAAAAAAGCGAAAGGATCCGATTTCGAAGAGATTTCCCTCAAAAATATTTAATTATGTAACACGAATAATGACGGGAGTAAAAATCCATGATTTTAATTGTGGTCTAAAGATTTATCGGAAAGAAGTTATTAAGACCCTTGATTTATATGGTGGACGCCATCGTTATATTCCGGCTCTTGCCGGACATAATAAATTTCGAATCAGTGAAATTCAAGTCAATCACAGGCCTCGAATGCATGGAGTTACGAAATATGGTGGTTCCAGGTTGTTTCATGGATTTTTTGATCTGATCTCGATAATTTTTATGAACCGCTATACTCAGCAACCGCTCCATCTGTTTGGATTTTTTGGGCTTTTTTGTGGTCTTGCATCACTTACTGTGGAATTATACGTAATTGGAAGAAAAATATTTTTCGGACATTCGTTTTATGAACATTTAGCTCTTATGCTATTTGGTGCCATGTTATTTATACTTGGATTGTGGTTCTTTTCCATTGGATTGATTGCTGAAATGATAACCAGGGGAGCTCAAGAAAAGGAATCAAGAGTAAAACAGATAATCTAATTTTGTTATTTCGTTTCTGGGTTTTCTGGAACTCCTCTGAATTGTTTTGAGAAGAATCATGAGTGTCTGTTATTTTGGTACTTACGAAAGAAATTATCCAAGAAATTCTATATTCCTTGAAGGATTACGTCGTAATGCGGTTACTGTTTTCGAATGCCATGTGCCTCTGTGGGAAAAAACGGTGACCAAAGGGGAAAAGTTTGGGTTTTCAATAACATTTATTCTGCGTTTTTTTATTGCGCAATTTCGACTTCTTTTTCGATACGTGTTCTTTATCCCAAAGCATGATATTATCATTGTCGGGTACATTGGTCATCTTGATATATTTTTGGCAAAAATGATAGCCTTTTTCGGTCGAAAAAAACTGGTGTTCAATCCTTTAGTGTCGTTGTTTGATACCGTAATTATTGACCGTGGTTATTTTACAACATCTTCCTTAAAAGCCCGGTTGATGCGCTTTTTGGATAGATCCGCCTGTAAGATGTCGGACGTTGTTTTACTCGATACGGAAGCCCATATTCAGTATTTCAGAAATGAACTCGATCTACCCAACATAAATTTTAAACGATTATTTGTTGGAGCGGATGATCGGTTATTTTCCCCCGAACAAACGGCAAAACCTAAAAATAATTTTCATGTGATGTTTATTGGAAAATTTATTCCTCTTCATGGAATAGAAAAAATTATTGAAACCGCTGGTATTCTAAAATCTGAAACGGATATTATATTTACGTTAGTAGGTTTAGGGCAGCTCCGGTCTGAAATAGAGAAAAAAATAAATGAACAGGGGTTGAATAATGTTCGATTGATGGATTGGATTCCCTATAATCAATTATCACAAAAGATGGCAGAAGCAGATCTCCTTCTAGGAATTTTCGGAGATTCTGATAAAGCCAAAAGGGTCATTCCCAATAAATTATTTCAGGCATTAGCTGTCGGGAAACCCGCCTTAACGGCTGACACGTCTGCTATCCGTGAACTTCTGACACCGGATGAACACATTTTCACTTCGGAGCATACTCCGGATAAAATAGCAGAAAAGATTCGATTCATCCGCACACATGAAAAAATTCGCCACACGGTTTCAATAAATGGGTATCGATTTTTTCAGGAAAAGCTTTCCATAGAAAAATTGGGAGCAGAATTAAAAACCATCCTGAAGGATGCATAATGGTACAAGGGAAAGATATTATTCTGATATCCAATCAAATGCTGGACGACCGTTACTGGACGTCCAAGCAATATATCACCATGGAACTTATCAAGAATAACCGTGTGCTGTATGTTGAAGCAAATTACTCTTTTGGCAAATTGTGTTCTGGAATGATGGGAAAAAAGTGGCCCGTGGTTCCATTCGGAAGACTGCAGGACGTAACTGATAATTTATACGTACTTACTCCATATCCACGATTACCTTACAGGAATCACTTTCAGTGGATTGGATGGCTGAATCAAAAATTACTTCTTGCAAAAATTCGAAGAGCAGCAAAGAAATTAAATTTTGAACGTCCTATAATCTGGACTTTTTTACACCAAACTGCTGATCTGATTGGGAAACTGGATGAATCCGTGGCAATTTATCATTGTGTTGATGATTGGCCGGAAAGATTTGTTATAAATAAAATGGGAAGAAGATCAATTATTAAAGTTGACGAAAGCGCTATATTGGAAAAATCTGATCTTGTAATTTCAGTTTCTCCGAGGTTATTAGTTGATTACGAAATTTTAAAAGCAAAATATCGGTTCGTTGAAAATGGGGTTGATCTCAATTCGTTTTCAATAAAAGATACATCTCCTCAAATTCCGATAGATATGAATCAAATATCTAAGCCGATAATAGGATTTGTTGGATCCATAGGAGATTGGATTGATTTAGATTTGTATAAACATCTTTTATTTAGTTTCCCAAATTATTCCTTTGTAATGATAGGACTTAATGAACGACAAAAGGAAATCGCTCAAATCAACCAACATCCAAATTTTTATTATCTCGGGTTAAAACCTCAGGGCAAAGTAGTAGATTATATACAACATTTCGATGTTTGTTTAATGCCATTCAATCATTCACGGATTGCTGAAGGGTTATTACCTCAAAAAATGTTTCAATATTTTGCGATGGGCAAACCAGTTGTCAGTACTGATTCGTCTCCCCTCAAACCTTTCAAGAAAATGTTATATTTGGCTGAAGATACCGAACAATTTGTTACAAACATTCAACATGCTCTTGAAGAAGATCATAATAAAATGATAGACCGAATTGAATTTGTCAAACAGTATTCATGGGCAAATCGAATAAAAGTATATAATAATGCAATCAAAGAAATTCTCAATTAAATATATTCCTGGGATTGATTTATGAAAAATATATTTAGCCAGATAAAGCAATTAGGTGGATTCCATAAATATATTTTCATGGTTATATTTTTCATTACATGTATAGTTTACCTTTACCAGGAACCAGTTTTATATGGAGAAAAATTGACGATCAGTGATGTGCGAAGTCAAGGAATTATATTCGGTAACTATAGAGACAATTTTATTGAAAAATATGATGATTATCCACTTTGGTATCCTTATATCTTTTGTGGAATGCCCTTTCATGCTTCTGGGACATACCGATTACAGTATAATTTAGAGACGATTTATAAAATTATTCCAGGTGATATTCTCCGGAAACTTGCCAAGGGTTTTACCTTTAATATCCTAGCTGGAGCTATTTTCATGCTACTGCTATTAAGATCCTATGGATTGGGATATTATGCATCGTTTGCTGGAGCGGTTGCATTTGTTTTTACGACAAAAATACTGGGGACACCACACACAAATCGAATCGTCACTTTTATTCATCTTCCGTTGATATTGTATGCTCTGCGTCGATTATGGGATACACGAAAATGGATATTTATGGTTCTCCTAGGCGGTGCAGTCGGTTCTCAGATCGGCAGTTATCATCCTCAGGTAGCGTACTATGGATTGCTGATGATTGGCTTATATTCTCTTTATCGGCTGATTCAGGGGATAATCAAGAAGGAAACATGGGCTAGGCTGATGACCACAATGGGAATGACCGGAGTTTCATTGGGGATAGGATACTACATGGCATCAATTGTTCTTATGCCCATGAGTGAGTATTTACCTTATTCCATTCGGGGAGTTGGCACTTCGGGAAGTGGAGGTGGATTATCCTTTAATTATGCAACGAGTTGGTCGTTTGACTGGTGGGAAATATTCACTTTTATTATCCCGGGGTTTAGTGGATTTGGAGGCAATACGTACTGGGGAGATATGCCATTTACTTCATATCCTCATTATCTTGGTATTCCCGTAGTAATTTTGGCCTTCATTGCACTTATCGCAGGGAAAAAACGACGTGATTATTGGTTTTTTGTCATTGTTTTAGTGCTTTCATTGTTTATTGGAATGGGAAAGAATTTTTCCATTTTATCGTCCCTTCTTCTGAATTATTTGCCTTATTTTAATAAGTTTCGGGAGCCATCCATGATACTCATCCTCTTTGCAATGACCACGGCTGTATTTGCAGGCTGTGGATTTCAGATTCTCCTAGAAAAAATAACCGAGCAAAAAGGAACCGAATGGAAAACGGTAATCATACGCATATTGATAGGAATAGGCATATTTTCAGTAATCGTATTGGTTTTCAGAGATGGAATACAAAACTTAATGTTTGGTGTGTATAACCATGCGGATCAGGCAACAGAAAGAATCCGGCAATTCCAAAGTCCACAACAAATCAATTACCTTTATAAAATGAGGTTTGACATGTTTTATAAAGATATGTGGATAGCCATCTTTCTGTCTGCAGGGACACTGGGTCTCATCTGGGCTGCATTGGCACAAAAAATACAATTGAAACCATTTGTAGTAATCATTCTTGTCCTAATGATTGCCGATCTTGGATATGTAGGTCGAAAAGTCATTTCACCCATGTTTTCAAATATATCTAGACAAGAGATGGAACCTCATAAGACAGGGATAATTGACTATTTGCAGAAAGATAACGATATATTTCGCGTTTATCCTTTAGATAATAGAACTACCAATGAATATGGATGGTTCGGGATTGCTTCAATTGGGGGCTATCATGCCGCAAAGATGGCAAATTATCAGGATTTTATTGGTCAAAATTTTTTTGATAATTTAAATTTTCTTCGATTGACAAACACAAAATATGCCATTTCAAGGAAACGATTTAATCACCCTGAATTGATTCTTGAACAATCAATGCAGGGTGAGCATATTTATCGGTTGAAAAACTGGTTACCAAGGGTATTTCTGATTGACAGTGTGGTTGTATCTCAAGAAAAATTAGAAACACTAAATTTGATCAAAGCAGACAATTTTAATCCTGTTGAAAAAGCTATCCTTACAAAAAAAATACCTAAAATGCAGTTTAATTTGGAAGGGTCAAAAGTTAAGATTGAACATTGGGAATCGGAGAAAACGATAATTTCTGTTGAAATGATAAATGATGCATTAATGGCTTTTAGTGAGGGATATTATCCACCTGGCTGGAATGCTTACATAGACGGAGAAGAAACCGAAATATATCAAACGAATCACTTTATGCAGTCTGTCATGGTTCCCGCAGGGAATCATAAAGTGGAATTCCGTTTTGCCTTACCATCTTTTTATCGTGCGCTATTTTTAAGCAGGACAATTTTCATTATAGTGTTGGTTGTATTACTAGGCTACGGTATCTGGATTTATCGACAACGTCTCAAATTGACTTGATATCAATAAAATAATTTTGGTATCTACCCTGAAACATATAGTCCTCTGTTCCCAGCAATTCAATAATTATTGGTCTGGACTTGGAGCGTATTCCACACACTTAGCTAGAGGATTAGTTAAGTCAGGTATAAAAGTCACAGTGATCTCTCCAGGAGATCCAATGAATACTGAAGGAATGGATTTTATTCCTGTATCCCCATCTAAACATGATTTGACGCATGGAGGGTGGTATTCTTTGTCCTATGCATATGCTGAGGTTATCAAAAAAGTTGATGCTGATCTTATTCACTTTACCGATGCACGGGAATCATATGCCTATAAGGGAAATATCCCAGCAATAGGCACACTTCACGATGATTATTTCGCAAGACATAACTGGAATCCATTCTATTATAAAAATGATTATGTGGATTGGATAAAACGTTGGTTATATTATTCTTTCGTCACTCTGACCGAAAGAAAAGCACTGCGAAAGCTGGCTGGACTTTCGGCCAATTCTAATGCAACAGCAGAAACTGTTTCTAAAGCCTACAATATCCCGCCTGGAAAAATAGAGACAATTTACCTGGGCATGAATCTGGATTGTGTCCCTATTGATGATCAACTGGAAAAAGAACGCCTCCATAGACCGATCATGCTTTTTGTAGGAGGGAATGTTCAGAGAAAAGGGCTACCGGTCATTTTGAAAACAATGCCTGCACTGTTAAAAGAAATTCCTGGATTGATATTACAGATTATTGGCAAAAACCAAAACATAGGTAGAATGAAGAAATTAGCGGGTAAGTTGGGTGTGATGGACAGCGTGGAGTTTATCGGATGGAGTCCTCCCAAAAAGATAAAAACTTATTATCGGAAAGCTTCTGTTTTTGTTATGCCTTCGCTGATGGAAGGCTTCGGGTTGGTCTTCTTGGAGGCGATGGCACAGGGACTCCCTGTCATTGGGGGAAACGTTGGAGGAACATTAGAATTGATCAAAGATGGAAAAAATGGTTTTCTTGTTAATCCAGATGATGTGAGCACTCTTAAAGAAAAAATCCGAGAATTTCTAACAAATCTTGAATTAAGAAAACGGGTAATTGAAAATGGTTATTCTACTGTTCGAAAGTATCCTGCACAAAAAATGGTAGATAATACGATTGATTTATATAGTAATTTTTCTCATGAATGAGAATAACAATAAATTGCGAGAACAGATTCAATTGTATGAATAATAAGAGAAAAAAAATCAATTATGATTCTGCCTGGATTGAGAAACTTGAATCGTTAAGAAATAGAATGTTAGCAAAGATTGCAATTTTTCGTTTAATTCGTTCGGGAGATAGAGATTCTATAATCCTTGCTAACACTTTAAAAAGCACATTAAAAAATGATCTTGTTCCCAAAGAAAAAGTATGGATTGACAAAATTGAACAATTAAGAGAAAATTTAAATGCATCTACCACTGAAATATCCCTAGTAGACTACGGAGCGGGCAAATCGGATGAGCATCGCACCCAACAGGATATGTATGAAGGAAAAACTGTAACTACCACTGTTGGAGAAGTATGCCGTTTTGGAAGTAAATCTCCTTTTTGGTCATTCCTTTTATTTAACCTTGTTAGAGAATTTAAACCGGCTGTTTGTATAGAATTAGGCACCTGCTTAGGAATTTCGGCCTTATACCAAGCAGTGGCACTCAGTTTAAACAAGGCAGGTAAAATTGTTACTATAGAAGGTGCAAAAACATTAGCAAAATATGCAGAACAGAATATTGAAACCATCGGCTTAGAAAATGTGAGGGTAGTCGCTGGTCGATTTCAAGATGTTCTGGGTGAAGTCCTTAATGAATCCAGACCCGTAGATTTTGCTTTCATTGATGGGCATCATGATGAAAAAGCAACCATGCGATATTTTGATCAGATTATTCCCTTCCTCGCAAATCAAGGTGTAGTACTTGTTTTTGATGATATTTCCTGGTCCCCAGGGATGAAGAATGCTTGGAAGAAAATAAAAGTAGATGAGAGGGTAAAAATTTCTGTTGATTTGCTGAAAGTTGGAATTTGTCTCATGAAAAAGAAAATTGAGGAATAACAAGTAATAATTTAGTTGGTTAAACATTTCAAGAATATTGCCAAAGGAAAACTGTATATGAGTAATGAATTTAAAAGTGTAGAATATGAAGATATCATTTACAAGTATGGTGCGGATTGGACTAGTTATCTTGAGTCATATGAACATGGGGGGGGGGTATTGGTATCAGCAAAAAATTATGGAAGGCTTTGCAGAGTGGAATAAAGGTGAAACAATGCTAGAAATTGGTGTTGGTAGCGGATTTACATCCAACTATTGTAGAAATAAGGGTTTCAAAGTCACCACTTTAGATATTGATGATGATAAAAAACCAAAATTTAGGCAGAATGAAAAAGTTAGCAAAGAATTTGGGAATTGCAGATCAAGTTGAATTTCTAGGATGGATTCCGCCGGATAAAATTCACACATATTATCGGCGAGCCTCTGTCTTTGTGATGCCATTGTTGATGGAAGGATTCGGCTTAGTGTTTTTAGAGGCAATGACCCAAGGGCTGCCGGTTATTGGTGGGAACATAGGAGGGACACCTGAAGTAATTCACAATGAAGAGAACGGAATTCTAACTTCTCCCGAGAATAGTGTATCTTTACAAAATGCGATTCTCAAATTATTAAATGATAGAAATATCCGTGAAAAAATCATACAGAACGGATATAGAACGTCAGAGAAGTTTTCTGTGAAGATCCAGGTACATGAGACCAATAAATATTATCAAGGAGTTTTGTTAACTCAACCGCATGTTGAATAAACTTAAAGAAATATTAAATTTGAAGTCAGAATTCAGCAAAAATGTTCTGACGTTGGTTACTGGAACGACAATTGCCCAAGCTATTCCAATTGCGATCAGCCCGATTCTTACCAGAATATATACCCCGGAGGATTTTGGTGTGTTGGCCTTGTTTATTTCTATTACAACGATTTTAGGCACGATTGCGAATGGAAGATATGAGTTAGCAATTGTACTTCCCAAGCGAGATAATAATGCCCTCGAATTAACTGCCTTATCGATAATTATAACTATGGGCTTTTCTCTATTATTAGTAATCCTGGTAATTTTATTCCATGATCCTCTTTTATCTTATCTAAATAATGATAGATTTTCATTTTGGTTGTATCTTATACCTCTGTCAGTTTTATTATTCAGTTTGTTTAACATTT
>NYYF01000042.1 GCA_002686675.1 Fidelibacterota bacterium | reverse complement strand
TTGTCTGGTTCTGACAATGCCGTCTTCATCGTGGAACCATCTGTAACAATTGTTGAAGAAGTGGGAATTCCCACTGTGTTTACACTTCATCAGAACTATCCCAATCCATTTAATCCTGTGACAACCCTCATGTATGATCTTCCAGATAACAATCATGTAACATTAACAATATATGATCTTAACGGAAGAGTGATAAACCTATTGGTGAATGCAAACCAGCATACAGGGCACAAGTCAGTACAATGGAATGCTACAGACATGCACGGCAAGCCTGTAAGTGCCGGTGTATACATCTACCAGATTCGCGCTGGGGCATTTGTGCAGACCAAGAAGATGGTGCTGTTGAAGTAAATTATTTGAGTAATTGGATGGGTTTATACATTTCAAACTACAGCTAATCTTTTTCATAAAGGTTCAAAGCCCGTGTTCTGAAGTGAATATGGGCTTTTTTTACATTAGTGAATAAGTATAAACTTATCATTCAGGGGGAAACAGGAATTTTTACAGGATTTTTTAACAGTCCTAATGTATTTGCCTCCTCAAAACTGAATGTGACAATTACAAAAGGGGATACCGATTTATTTCTTGATAAAGTAATTTATGACACAGTGGAGATCACTAATCTTGAAAGGACCAGTGTGGCACTCCATTATTTGTTACATAATGAAATTCTTGTGAGTTTAATGCAGTCAGGCCTTGAAGCAAGAAAGGGGAAAGGGACCAGAAGCCCGGTGAACTTGGATGTGAAAAAAGAAATAATGAAAACGAGATTGGATGTCTTTTTTGAAAATAAACACTGAAATAACTCGTATATTGAGATCAGAGAATATTGTATGATGGAAAAAATTTGGTTTATCTTATCCCTGGTTGTAGTGATCGGGTACATTCTTTACAGGAAAAAACTAAAACAAATGAAAGACTGATGCTTTAACGCATTGCTGCCGTTATTCATTTCCTTTTGCCTAGCTCATACTTGAATTGTAACTTAATCCAGGGACTCCACTATTATGTGTGGACTAATTAAAATATTTTACAGTAAAATGTACATGCTTGTGAATAAGGTTTTCATTGGATATCCCTCCCATATTCAGCCTATTTGTTGAATAGGTTTATATAATCAGTAATCTTTTGATCCAATATTTAATCGTTTATGTATGATCTAATTTTTAATGATCAGAATCTTGGTGACACCGGTTCACCAAAATACTTTGATTCATCTGAGCATTTAGTTCCCATTTCAGCAATGGACAAAAGGACAGTAAAACCGTCCGGGATGTTTACTATAAAACTGGAGCTTGGAGAATTTATGCAAAAGTATCCAGATAGGAATGTATATGATGCTTCCCAGGGAGATGGGGGTTTCAGCCTAGGTGGCATTCCTCCTGAGGAACTTGCAGATGCACTGTTAAGGTATCTTCCTCAAGACCGATCAACTAAATATGGCAATCCAATCGGCCGTGAAGATGTTCGTGAAGTGGTTTTCCATAATTACTATGGTTTTGATGCCCAGACAGGCCTTACTCCAGATAACATTATTTTTGGTGATGGCGGCAGGGATATGCTTCAAAAATGGTACCAGCTGATTGTAAGCAATGCGAATCGTTGTGGGGATATTGTACTTGTTTCTGCCGCTCCATGGGGATCGTATGCACAGGGGACGTATATCAATGGCATCAATACACTCATGGCACCCGGTACTCCGGAGAACGGATTTAAGTTTACCGCTGAAGCGATAGATGCGTCCCTGGAATTTGCTTTAGCAGACAATCGAAGAATTTCAGGTATTGTTTTCACCAGTCCAGATAATCCAACGGGGAATTATTCCAGTTATGATGAATTAATCAATTTGATTGAATACAGCGTTAAAAAAGGGATTACACATATTCTTGTTGATCTCATCTATCAAGTGGTTACAGATCCGGAAGTTGGATGTTACGATGTTAACAAATTATATAATGCTCTCTCAAAGGAAGCAAAACATTCAGTTGTGTTTATGGATGGACTTACTAAAGCTGCAGGTGGTTCTAATCTTCGCAATGCCCATATGGTCGTTGGAAATGACCATTGGGTTCATTTGTTAAAAGGATTGGCAACCCATACGGTTCTTCCCAATGCTTTAGGAGAGGCTGCAGCTCTTGAAATTTATGGGCAGGAGAATCCAATAGACCATCCCTGGGTAAAGCGCGTCACGGGTCCAACAGCAAAAAGCCGGGCATTTGTCCGTGAACGGTTCCAGAAGCTGGGATATAAATTTATTTGTGACCAGGGTTATTACGCATTTATCAATATTTGGCCTCATTTAAGGAAAGGAATTCCAGAAGGAATAACAATTGCTGATGGTCAGGGTGGCCAGAAAAACCGGATTGATACAGCCGAAGATTTAAAAACCTATTTAACCACCAAATGTGGTGTGGCAATCATACACGGTACTGTATTTAAACAGCCTCATTTTATTCGTTTTTCATATGCTAATGATCCCGTATATACTGAAGGCGCAATTCAACGATTGCATGATAGTGTAACAGCCCTTGAATAATTTTTTTTCCAGTTTTAATATTTCTTTTTCAGTAAATTCAATAAAATGAACACACTGTTCTTCTACTTTTTTTTAGCATTAGGCGTTTCATTCCTCTGTTCTCTTTTAGAATCAATAATATTATCTATTACCCATTCCCATGTAGCTGTTCTTGCAAAGACAGGCAGCAAGGCCGGTCGTCTATTGGAAAATATGAAAGAAAATATCAACAAACCGTTAGCTGCTATTCTCACGGTGAACACAGTGGCAAATGTTGTTGGTGCTGCTGGTGTGGGAGCCCAGGCAATGAAGCTGTTTGGAAGTGAATGGGTTGCCATCCTTTCTGGACTCTTAACTTTATGTATCCTTATTTTTTCAGAAATTATCCCTAAAACTCTTGGGACAGTCTATTGGAGGTCTCTTGCAGGTCCGGCTGCGTACATGATAACAGGGCTTATTTATTTGACATATCCATTTGTTTTTCTCTCCAATTATTTTTCCAAGATCTTCACTTCGGCAAATCATCAACAGAAAGTATCAAGACAGGAAGTGGTTGCAATGGCAGAGATGGGCGAAGATGAGGGGTCCATCAGAGAGAAAGAAAGTGATATAATAGAAAACCTGTTAAACTTAAACGATGTTGTTGCTGAGGATGTGATGACGCCGCGGTCTGTGGTTTTTGCGCTTCAAAAAGACAGCACAGTGGGTGATGTGGTAGAAGAACATACTCCAATTGCTTTTTCGCGGATTCCTATTTTTGATAAAGACATGGATGATATCCTGGGTTTTATTCACAGGTATGATTTAGTGAATAAGCAGGCGGAAGATCAGTTTCATATTAAAATGAAGGATATTTTAGAACCAATTCATACGGTTAAGCAGGAGGATTCTATCGCATCAATTTTGGATGAATTTGTTCGGCGACGCCAGCAAATTTTTATGGTTATTGACGAGTTCGGAACAACAACAGGGCTTATTACATTAGAAGATGCTATTGAAACGTTGCTTGGAGTTGAAATTGTAGATGAGCATGACTCAGTGGTTGATATGCGAAAATTAGCGACTGAAAAATTTCGCAGAAAACGATGGAAAAGGAAAGAGAGTTAAGTTTTATGAATTTCACCAAAAATGGAATTCTGTTAATACTCTTTATTTTCCTGAAGACATTTTTTTAATTTTAAAATCCTCTCATATTAGCTGCAATGAAGCGGACATTTATTTGTTTATTTAGTTTTGTATTTATTTTTTCTGCAACAGATCGCAGAACACAGTACTTCCTTACCGAACATGATTTTTTATCTAACAATGCGTCATCTAAGATAGCAGTTACGGGACAAAGTTATTATCGGGTTGAATATGATTCCAATGATCGGGTAATAACAAAATCTAAGGTGGATGAAAGAAAAAAAGTACTGACGTTAGAAGTATATAATTATGATGATTCAACGGGGATTCTTAGTGAAAAAAATATATTCAATGAAAACAGAAAACTGCTCAGCAGGACTGTATTTCAAGAGGAGGAAAACACCCTCAAGTTTTTACAATATCTTTACAATATGGATTCCATAGAAGTCTATGGGGATAGATACACTCATACCATATTTCAGGATGATGAGAAACCTACCGTACATAAATTTTTTGATGTGAATGGGTACAACTACGGGGAAATAGGATTTTTCTATGATTCATCAGGGAGAATATCTTCTCAGGTGTGGATTCAAATGCCATCAAAACGAGTAATCAGAAGATGGAAATATTTTCCGGTCCAGGAGACAGATATAACCCGGATTATGGAATATGATTCACTGGGGGCACTTATAATCGATGTAAAACTGGATGGTCAGGGAAGGGAGGAGATACTTACCTTTACAGCGCCTGAAGATTTCAGTTTTGTGGATCATACTAGGACTTCTTTTATAATGGAAGACAATCTGGAAAACGGAGAAATTATTTGGATTGAAGTGGACACCGTAGAGAACAGGATGGATTCTACGAGGATCCATCATCTTCATGGCGAAATGTTATCACCTGGTGCCTACAATATATTGCCACCCTCTCCTTTAATTGATGGTCATGTTTATCACATTATATTTCGTGGAACAACAAAGCACGGGAACATAGCTATTCAGAAGATGATCCGGGAAGTAACATATGACATTTCTGCTCCTGAGATAACATTACTGATGGACTCAAGAATATCCCGGCCAGAAGTTGCTTTTGACACGAGTGAACCTCTTAAATCAGCAATTTTTAACTGGTTGCCTGGTTTTCCCAATGATAGCGTTGCTTTCATCGAGGTCCAGTTTTCAGAAAAGGATTTGAATAAGGCAGGTAAAGGAAAATTTATTCCGGAGAATAATCCGGATTTAGTTGATAGCGTACAATATGATGTATCCATGATCGGAATTGATAGAGCGGGGAATATGAGTAAAACAGCAGTCGCATTGAGAATTCAATGTGATAAGACTCCTCCCATTAAGGTCTTGAGCCCACAAGTAGGAGATTATGTTAATAATATGAATTTACATTTCTCTCTTAATGAGGATTTGAATAAAGGAACGTTTACAATTGCACGTTCTGAGGAATCCAATCATCCTCAAGTGCTTTCAGTAGTGAACATACCGGATACGTTATTAAGAATAGGTGAGCATAGCTATAATTTGGAGCAATCTTATTCATTTGTTGATGGAATGATGTATAGTTTAACTATTTTTTGCAAAGATAAATATGGTTATGATTCCAATAGGGAAACAATTGATTCTCTTCATTTTGATGTGACCCCACCTGTTTTTTCCTTAGTAGATCCATTGAACGATTCGTATATAAACCATAATGGATTTATCTATTCAACAGATGAAGCGTTGAGCCTGGCAAAACTTAAATGGGAGAATATTGGTATGATTCAAGATTCTTTTGCTCCCCATGAATTTAATCTAAACCTGGCAGACTTATTTCCGGGAGATTCAGTTCAAATTTCTTTTGAGGATTCACTTACATTAGTTGACAGTGCTCAATACCGGTTAACCGGTATTGGATTTGATTTAGCAGGAAATCAGAGCGATACCATATTCATCGAACCCATTACTCATGATATTTCTCCTCCAATTATTTCCGAAGTTAATCCTCCAAATAATTCTTTTGTAAATTCGGTTGATATCTCACTGTCCATCAGCGAAGATCTAAAGCTTGGTAGTGCTGTATTTTTCCAAGTTGATGGGAGAACAGATTCATTATCCCCGCACTCACTTCAATTCTCAGGAGAAATGTTGCACATTGGTCAACATGACAGCCTCGATTTCAGTCAGTATAACTTATTAAGTGACAGCAGTATTTATGATATTGAAATATCTGGACAGGATTTAGCTGGAAACAATGCCAAAGTATATAAAATTACAAATGTTACTTATGATATTTCAGACCCAATCATTTCTGAAGTGTATCCACCTGGGAATTCGTTTATAAACAAAGACAGTTTAGCTTTTGTATTAAGTGAGGATATACAATACGGGTGGTATAAACTGATAAATGAAGAGGAAGAAACGGTCGAAACTTCAATATTCGAGAAGGAACAGCTTAAAGGATCCCTTCATTTTGGAACATTTTCTTTAGATGAAAGCGAGGTAGACGGAATTGTGAATACCTTAACCTTCAATTTATTGGATTTTGCCGGGAATCAATCCCAAACCTCATTTGACAGCATTACTTTTGATTTTACCCCTCCACAAATACAATTATTTATTGATTCTTACATTAATAAACCGAAAATAAAATTTGAAACTAGTGAATACCTCCAATCAGGGACAATGGTTTGGCTTCCCGGTTGGAATATTGATATTATCGATACAGTGTCCATTCAATTCACCAAAGTTGATTTTGATTCTTCCGGAAAAACTGAATTTATTCCCATGGAGATGCAGAAAATAGAAAATGGTGGTTTGAAAGACAGCATAATATACACGGTTTCATTTGAGGGGATAGACAGAGCAGGAAATGTGAATGATCCTTTACAAATCTCTGATATTCATTTTGATATAACAAATCCTATTATCACAATTGCCCCACCGGAAAAAAATATTTATCTTGCACATATAGAAATAAATTACACGCCCAACGAGGAACTATCTTCCTGTACAATCGAAATATTATCTAATGAAAAAAAATCCCTTCATAATTTTGATGTAGAGAAAACCCTCTTAAATGCTAAGGAAAATACTATTGATATAGTCCCATTTTATGAGTTTGAGGATGTGCAAAATTATTACTTCAATATCTCCGGGATTGACCTTGCTGGCAATAGTTCAAAAATTGCATCAGTTTCAGGAATTTATTTTGACGATGTTCCTACAGAAGTGATAATAATTTATCCTGCAGAAGGTGGATTTATTAATAATAGGGAAGTAAGTTATTTTTTGAATGAACCCCTCATGTCTGGAGATTTTTTCTGGGAACAAACAGGAGGTCCTCCGGACTACTCAGCACCCCATCAAGTTTCTCTTGTAAATGAAGAATTAACTAAAGGTGAAAAGCCCTATATCACCCTGACCAATTCACCTGTTCTCAGGGACAGTGCGATTTATAAAGTAAGATTTGCTGGTGTGAACATGGCTGGCAGTGGTTTGGATTCAATCATCGTTCCAAATGTAACTTTCGACGTTACATTGCCCCAGTTCTATGATGTGCTACCAAAAGACAGTACCACCTTTAATTCTGCATTGTTCTATCATATGAGTGAAGATTTTAAAAGCGGCACAGTTTCTTGGTTTATTCCTGAGGAGGATTCTGCTCAGGTATTTTCGTTTGATTTGCAAACAGAAGACTTAAGTAAGGGTGCGCATGAAATCATTGTTTCTGAAAGGTTTCAGGGAATTGAGGAAGGTAAAAGTTATTTGGTAGAATTTACAGGGGTTGATCTTGCTGAAAATGAGTCGGTACCATTTACAATCTCAAAAATAATTTATGATATTACCCCTCCCGTATTCACCAATGTCATTCCTGCAACGGGATCCTATTTTAATTCACCGGGTATTTCATACGAAATCAATGAAGATTTACACTCCGGTTCATTTAGCTGGGATTATGGCTGGAGAAGAGAATTTAAATATGATTTTGAATTGGATAAATTGGGAAGTGGTGCCCATGTACTAAAAAATGTATTGCCTCAAGATGTGTTAGATGAGGATAGAGATAATAATCTAATTATTATTGGTACAGATTTAGCAGGAAATTCTTCTAGTATAGAATTAAGCAATGTCGTGTATGATGTTACCCCACCAGAATTAGATATCAAATATCCAGAAACGAATGATGTTCTGATGACATTTGAAATTGCCTTTACAATTTCGGAAGTTTTAAAAGATGGCCGATTTATTTGCACTCAAACCGCAGGTACATTTGATGAGGAGTCTCCAAGGGTGATTCAATTGTCAGGATATGAACTGGAAAAAAGTCAGAAGTCAAAAAAACCTCCTTTGGACAAAACTATATTGAACAATGGTTCGGTATATGAAATAGAGTTTAAGGGAGTGGATTTTGCTGACAATTTCGCACAACCTTCTGTGGTGAGTAATGTATTATTTGATAATGAAAATCCGGAAATAATCATTTTAGCACCCGCTAACAATGATATAGTGTATGGTGCCAGCATAAGTTATTCTCTTTCTGAGAATCTTAAGGAAGGCAAAATTATATGGAAGAAAAAAAAGGGAAATTTTTCTTTAATGCGTTTGATACTCTCATTATTTAGTTTTCTTTCTTCCGATTCAAAAGAGATTGATATGGTAGAAAAGGAATTGACCAAGGGAGATCACATAAAAATAGTTCCTTACAATCAAACTGAATTAAAAACTGGGGAAATTTATTCTCTTACAATTGAAGGGGTTGACATGGGAGGAAATATGGGAAATTCTGCTGTCATCGAAGAGATACAAGTAATGAATTCTTCTAAATAAAAAAGATAAAACATTGCAGGTGATCAACTTGAATTATTTCATTTTTCTTTAGTTATATATTATTGTATTAACTTGTTCTTTATAGGAATTGGAGTTCATTAGGATAAAAGGTAAATTCGCCGGAAAATTTTAGGAGAAATCATGGCAAAAAAACAGTTGAGTTTTGCTGAAAAAGCAGCGAAAAAGAAGAAAAAAGGATTTAAGTCTGTAAAATTCATTAAGAGTTTCCGTTCGGAAAAAACAGGGCATTGGCGTTTCAAAGAACGGATTTTGAATCTAATTGGGGGTGAATCTATTGATGCAGCTCTTGAGCGGCAGGAAAAAGAAGCCCATGCTTTGGATATTGAAATGCCGGTAGCTGAAACAGAACCGGCTGAGGTGGAAACGACTTCTCAAGAAGAAACTCAGGAAGAAGCTGTTGTTGAAGAAGTTCAAGATGCAGAAGCTGCACCGGTAGAGGAAGAAGAGACTGAGGCAGAGCCTGAAGTTGAAGAAGTACAAACATCGGAAGAAATCCAGGCAGAGGAAACGGAACCAGCTGAAGTTGAAGAGGGAAGTTCAGAACCCGAACCTGAGGAAGTATCTGAAGCACCAGTTGATGAGAAGGAAGAAACTCAGGAAGAAGCTGTCGCTGAAGAAGTTCAAGATGCAGAAGCTGCACCGGTAGAGGAAGAAGAGACTGAAGCAGAGACTGAAGTTGAAGAAGTACAAACATCGGAAGAAATCCAGACAGAGGAAACGGAACCAGCTGAAGTTGAAGAGGGAAGTTCAGAACCCGAACCTGAGGAAGTATCTGAAGCAGCATTTGATGAGGGAGAAGAAGTTCAGGAAGAAGTTGATGCTGAAGGAGAACAGGAAGTCCATATGGAGGAAAATCCCAGTACCGATGGAAAAACCGATGGTGAAGGACAGGAGAAAGAACCTCCAAAATCTGCTGAAAAAGAAACTGACTAATTTTTATTTGCTTAAATGGAGGGGTGGCAGAGCGGCTTAATGCACCGGTTTTGAAAACCGGCAAGGGTTTACGCCCTTCGGGGGTTCAAATCCCTCCCCCTCCGCTTCGAAAGCTATAAAAAAATACTTGGAGAGGTGTCCGAGTGGCTTAAGGAGCACGCTTGGAAAGCGTGTGTGCGTTCACGCGTACCGAGGGTTCGAATCCCTCCCTCTCCGCTGTTTATTTGCGTTTCATCTTGCAAAAACCAACTTGACCCATAAATTGTTTTATATCGTTTCTCCTGTGTAGGTTCTCCAAAAGCAGGAGAGAATCTTGGCTTCCAAAAACAGTTTTCAACAACCTGGATGCAGCTGATGTCATTCTTTGAAGAACTAAAACGCCGGAAGGTTTTCCGCACCATTGCTGCGTATGCAGTAGTTGCATTTATTATCATGCAATTGGTAGAAATCGTTTTCCCCATGTTCGAGATACCAGACTGGGCTGGGCGCATGGTCATACTTTTACTCTTTGTTGGTTTTCCGATCATTATTGTGTTTTCATGGATATATGATGTGACGGACAAAGGACTGGTTCGAACTCAACAAATGAAAATCGGTGGAGTGGATGATACTCGTCCCAT